>CAZKBM010000006.1:0-78903 GCA_964550985.1 uncultured Oscillospiraceae bacterium | reverse complement strand
GATGCAGGCGATGGACGTGTTTGTGTTTCCCTCTTTACATGAGGGACTTGGGATAAGCGTAGTGGAGGCCCAAGCGGCGGGGATGCGCTGCGTGGTAAGCGATGCGGTACCCAATGAGGCGCATTTGCGCAGCGACCTTACCAGCTTGCCCCTTAGCGCTACACTGGATGCCTGGGCCAAGGCAATTTTGGAGGGGCGGGGCAATGCCAGCCCGATATGCCGCCTGCAGGACTATGATATCCGTGAGGTAAGCCGCAAACTCACGGCGTTTTATTTGGAAAAGGCGGGGGAAAACGGATGGTAGGATGACACAGCTCTATATAGGGCGCCAACCACTGAACCTTACTGATAAACGCCAGATTTTAGGGATTTGACGCGGTGTGGAGAAGAGATAAAATGGACGTAAACGCAAACCTGTTGACCCGGCGTATATCGCTGGGAAATATATATTTTTGGGTACTAACCCTCGGCTTTTTGGCGCTGTTTGGGCTCACGTGGTTTCTTTCATTCGGGGTGGGGATACCCAGTACCGCAAGGAGTGTAGTACTGGGGGCTATCTCCTTTGTGGTTTTGCTGGCAGCGGGGTGTTTCCTTTTTAAAAAGGTAGAACGGCTTTCCCGTTTAACCTTTACTGTTTTGCTGGCGGTATTGTTGGCCATTGCCTTTGGCCTGGCATTTTTTGGGGCTGTTTTTTTGCAGCAGGACCTTGCCAACAATTACCCCTTGGATGTGGGGGCGTGCAGTCTGCACGCCATCGATTTGGCCATGGGGGCGCCACGGCCCGCCCCTTGGAATTTTTATTTTGTGAGTTTTGACACCAATGTGTTCTCTATGATGGCTTTATATTTTGCCTATTCCCTCAGTATGCTTTTTACAGGGGAAGTAAATGTTTTGGCGGGCTCGCTGCTAAATGCCGGGTTTTTGTGCTGCACCATTTTGGCGACCATCTACATCGCTTACCTCATCAGGGGGCGTAGCGGCGCACTGTTTATGGCCTTTCTTTCCCTTTTCTACGCGCCCTATTATTTTATGCTCAGCATCCCCTATACCGATTCTTTCTCTTTGCCGTTTGCCGCCGGGGGGGTGGCTTTGTACCTTTGGGCGCTGCGTGCAAAAACCCAAATGGGCGGCCAGCTTAAATTGTTGCTGTGTTTTTTTGTGCTGGCCCTGGGGTGCCTGATGAAGGGCAATGTGGTTGTGGTGCTGCTGGCCATCTGTATTCACCTGTTGGTTTTTTACAGGGAACGGCGGCTTTGGCAACGTTTTGTGGCCGTAGCGGTGGCGTTTTTACTGGTGTGGGGCTGCGCTATGGGGCTTAAGGCCATTGCCCAAAAAAGTTTGATGGTGGATTATACCGAGTATGATACCCTGCACATTCCCTGGACGCACTGGGTAATGATGGGCCTGACCGACCTGAACAGCGGGGGCTTTAACGGGGAATCCTATGAGTATACCAGCTCTTTTGCCACCGTGGCGGAAAAGAAAGAGGGCATCGAGCGCAAGATAAAAGAGTACCTGGCGGAATATCGGCAGAATTTCCCCCGGTTCAGCGCTTGGTTTGCGGCGAAAAGCCGGTATTGCTGGGCCAATGGAGACTTTGGGGCGGTGGGTTTGGCAACTGCTGTACCACTGCACCCTGTGGATAATCCCCATTTTTGGCCGCTGGCAAAAGACTATATGCAGGGCTTGCATCTGGCGTTTTACTTTAATTTGTTTGCCGCCTGTCTCTTCTGCTTGCTTAAGCGGCAGATTTCTACCTTTCCTCTGCTGGCATTGAGCACGCTTTTGGGCATGTTTGTTTTTCTGTTTTGCTGGGAGGCAAACCCGCGCTATGCCTATAATATCTCGTTTTTATTGCCCCTTGGTTTTGTGTGGATGCTGCCCCAGTGGCAGGGCGCAATGGAAACCCTTTACCAGAAATTTTTTAGAGGAAAGGGAAAGGCGTCTTTTTAGATTTGTATGTTCAAAAGCTATATTTAGGCTGCCGCTATTGACACGAATTTATAAGCCGAGGTATAGTTAGTAAGATTATAAGACAGATGGGATGACATGGATTTGCGTGAGACCAGGAGAAAGCATCATAGAGAAGAAACGTAAAATTTTATGGCTTGTAAACCTTTTGCTGCCCGATGCTTCCGCGGCATTGGGTTTTACTGTTTTGGATACCGGTTGCTGGATTACGGGGCTTGTGAGTACCCTGCGTGCCAAAACCGAAGACCTGGCCATCACCATTCTTGCGCCCACAAGCTTGCTAAAAGAGGAAAAGCGGGCAGTGTGCAATGGGGTGGAATACATAGCTTTTCCCGCTGCTATGGCCGGGCGGCGCGCCTATTTTGCGCGTCTGCTTAATGAAATACAGCCCGATGTTGTGCATATTTTTGGCACCGAATTCGCGCATTGCCTGGACATGGTAGAGGTGGCCGAACAGAGCCGCATGGTGATCTCCTTACAGGGACTTTTAAACGTATGTAAGGACCTGTATTTTTATGGCCTGCCCGCCCGGTATCGTGTGGTAAACCCCGTAAAGGCCTTGGTACAAAAGGCGTACACCGGGGATGTGATAAGCCTTGGGCAGCGCAGCTTTAAACGCCGTGCCCAGGCCGAGGCGACCGCCCTGCAAAAAGCGCGTTATGTAATTGGCCGCACCGATTGGGACCGTGCTTCGGCGCTGCGACTGAACCCCGGCCTACAGTATTTTTTCTGCAATGAAATTTTGCGCGAGAGCTTTTATACTGGTGGGTGGCAGAGGGAAAACTGTAAAAAACACACCCTGTTTATCAGTCAGGCCAATTACCCCATCAAAGGCTTACACCTGTTTTTGCCGGCTTTGGCGCTGCTGGTAAAACGCTACCCGGACCTTCAGGTTCGTATAGCGGGTACGGCGCCGGTAACCTCGGAAAATGCGCTGGTTCAGGCGGGCGTGCGCTTTTTCTTTGAATACCAAACCTACTGTGAAAAAATGGCCAAACGCCTTGGCGTCTGGAAGCATCTGCACTTTTTGGGGCCGCTTACAGAGGCGCAGATGAAAGAAGAATACCTGCGTGCGCATGTGTTTGTGAGTTGTTCGGTAATGGAGAACGAATCCAATTCGGTAAGTGAGGCAAAAATGCTGGGCCTGCCCGTGGTGGCAAGTTATGTGGGGGGGCTTGGAAGCCGTATTGTGAACGGGCAGGACGGTTTTTTGTACCCGCTGGCCGAAGCCGAGATGGCGGTTTACTATATTGGACGCCTGTTTGAGGAGGATGCGCTTTGCTGTGAAATCTCCCGTAAAGGGCGTGAAAGCGCACAAAAGGTAAATGACCGCAGTGTGAACGGGGAGACCATGCTAAATATTTATCGCACAATTACAAAATAGATGGATGGGGGAGTTTGCATAGAAACCATTGATATCATTATACCGGTTTACAATGCCTATGATGCATTATGCCAGTGCGTAGAAAGTGTTTTTAAGTATACCGATTTATCACAAAATCGTTTAATACTGGTGGAGGATAAAAGCACGGATGGGCAGATATTGCCCTATTTGCGTTCTTTGCAAAACAAAAACGGGGTACTGCTGCTGGAAAACCCGCAGAACTTGGGCTTCCCGGGCAGTGTAAACCGCGGGCTGCAGCAGGGTAGTGGGGACGTGGTCTTACTCAATTCAGATACGGTGGTGACCGAGGGCTGGCTGGAGAAGCTGGCCGCCTGCGCCTATTCCGACCGCAATATTGCAACCGTTACGCCGTTTAGCAACAACGGCGCCATCACCAGTCTACCGAACTATTTACAGGAGAATACCCTGCCGCAGGGCTATGGTGTGGATAGTTACGCCGCCCTGGTGGCCAAGGCCAGCCCCAGGCAGTATCCCCCCATACCCGTGGGCATTGGCTTTTGCCTGTATATCAAGCGTTCGGTACTGGATGAAATTGGCTTGCTGGATGAGCAGAGTTATGGGCAGGGCTATGGGGAGGAAAACGATTTTTGTTGTAGGGCGGTGCAACTTGGCTATATCCATGCCCTCTGTGATGATTGTTATATCTACCACAGCGGCACCCAATCTTTTGCAGATGACCAAAAGAACGCCCTGGAAAAAAAGAACCTGATGGTTTTGCAAAAAAGATATCCGAAACAATTTGAAGAAAATCAAGTTTTTTGCCGGCAAAACCCCCTTTGGGCCTGGCAGGAAAATATTCACTTGCGCACGGCGCTGAATAACGGCAAAAAAAATGTGTTGCATGTACTGCACCGCTCTTTTCACCCGGATGCGCTGGACAATTTGGGCGGCACGCAAATTCATGTGCAGGACCTTTGCCAGCACACACGCAAAGAGACCAACCCCATAGTACTGGGGATGGACAGAGGCTTTGTGAGGGTAAGCGTTTACACCGAAAGCGAGGCCTTTGAACTGCATTTTCCCTGTAGCCTACCGCTGGACTATCCCCCTTTTTACGCAAAGGAGCTGCGCGCTATTTTTGAAACCGTGCTGGATGGCTTGCAGGTGGACCTTGTGCATGTGCATCAGACGAAATTTCTCTCTTTGGATATTTACGAGGTTGCGGCCGAGCGCGGCCTGCCGCTATTTGCCACCCTGCATGACTTTCATGCGCTATGTTCTAATTTAACCTTTTTTGATGATACCGAGGAGTGCTGTCTTCTAAAACCGAATGCTGATTGTAAGCGCTGCACCGAAAAAAACCATAACATTAGCCCGCAGGTAGACTATGTGGCAAAATGCAGGGAAGAACACAGAAAGGTGCTGCACCTTTGCCGGCAGATTTTTGTACCCAGCCATTCGGTGAAAGAGATTTACCTGCAATATTACCCCGAACTTGCCGAAAAAATAGTGGTGATAGGCCACGGGCTGCGCGCCCTTACGGCGCCTGCCAAAAGCTGGCAACCAGAGGTAGGCGCGCTGCGGATAGCTTTTGTAGGGGGCTTAAGCCCCGTAAAAGGCAGTAAACTGATTGGTAAAATGCTAAGCGCTCCCCAGCCGGGAATAGAGTGGTTTGTGATTGGCCTTGTGGGTGATGCAAGCCTACTGGAAATGCAGCGGCAGGATATCCATTTTTTGGGCCGTTATGAAAGGCAGGATCTGCCGAGTTTGCTGGAGGAAAACCGCATTGACTTGGTTGCCATTTTAAGCATGGTGCCGGAAACCTTCTGCTATGTGATTTCCGAAGCCTTGTTTTGCGGTGTGCCCGTGCTATGTACAGATATTGGGGCCCTGGGGGAACGTGTACGGGAGATGGATTGCGGCTGGCTTGTGCCCCCAACCGCCCAGCCGGCCGAGGTGCTGGCTGTTTTGCGCGAGAGGGTGATGGCCCCGGCGGAGTATGAACGGGTAAAAGAAAACATCCAAAAACTGCACTTAAAAAGTATAGAGGAGATGGCGGCGGAGTATCTGGAGGTTTACCTGGCCCATACCGCTGAAAAAAGCCCCCCCACCCGGGGGCAGAATGGCGCCGTGCTAAGGGCTTTAACCTTTGCCCACTCCAGTGAGGAGATACCGGCGGCATCCTCGGCCATTGCCAAAATAGGCAGTTTGGAAGCCGAACTTGCCATGTGGCGCAATTCACTTACCTACCGCGCCCTGGTGCGCTTTCAGGGCCTTGAGAGGAAGATGAGAGCCCTGCTGGCCCGTGTACGCGCTGTTTTCACTAAGAGATAAAGGAAGTTTTGTTTTGAAAATTTTACTGCTTTTTTCCGGCTTTTTTTTGGATGTTGTAAAAAACCGTACCCTGCTGTGGAAGCTTGCCAAAAACGATTTTAAATCGCGGTATGCTTCTTCATTTTTGGGCGTAGCCTGGGCGTTTTTGCAGCCGCTTGCCACCCTGCTTACCATGTGGTTTGTGTTCCAGGTGGCGCTGCGAAATGGCGACCAGGGCGGGTATCCCTTTATTGTATGGTTTGCCCCTGCCATGCTGGTGTGGAACTATTTTTCAGAGGCGGTGAACTCTGCAACCGGCAGTGTTGCGGGCTATAGTTATTTGGTGCGCAAGGTAAACTTTCGGGTGGGTATTTTGCCGGTGGTAAAAATCCTGTCCAGCGGCTTTATACACCTGGCTATGCTGCTGATTGTTTTGGCCTTTAATGTTGCCTACCGGGTGGGTTTTTCGCTGTATAATCTGCAGATTTTTTATTATCTGTTTTGTATGTTCTGCCTGCTTTTGGGGCTGGGCTGGCTGCTGGGCTCTATTTCCCTGTTTGCGCCGGATGTGGCCTCTTTTGTGAATATTGTGCTGGGCGTTGGGTTTTGGGCTTCCCCCATCTGCTGGAACCCGGACACCTTTGCCAATAACATAGCCGTGCTGAATGTTTTAAAACTGTTAAACCCCATGTTTTATATTATTGAAGGCTACCGCGATACCTTTTTGGGGCGTATGTGGTTTTGGGAGAGGCCATTTCCCATCAGCCTGGCCTTTTGGCTGGTAACAGGGGTTGTTTTTTTGCTGGGAGCTTTTGTTTTTAACCGTCTGCGGCCACAGTTCGCAGACGTGCTGTAAAGGGGGCCTGTTACATGGCGGAAAAAATGGTGAGGGCTTCCCACATTGGCAAAGAATATGCGCTGTATGAAAAAGTGATTGACCGACTAAAGGAGACGCTGGACCCCACGCGCAAAAAGCGGCACACGGTGTTTCACGCCTTAAACGATGTGAATTTTGTGATTGAAAAGGGCGAGACCGTTGGCATCATTGGCACAAACGGCAGCGGAAAAAGTACCCTGCTGAAAATACTGACCGGGGTGGTGTCTCCCAGCGCGGGAGAGTGCACCGTGCGGGGGAAAATTTCGGCCCTGCTGGAGTTGGGGGCGGGCTTTAACCCGGATTACACCGGTATGCAGAACATTTTTTTAAATGGCACCATTATGGGCTACACCCAAGAGCAGATGCAGGCCAAGGTGCCGGAGATAATTGAATTTGCCAATATCGGCGATTTTATCGACCAGCCGGTAAAAACTTACTCCAGCGGCATGTTTGCCCGCCTGGCCTTTTCTTTGGCCATCAGCGTGGAACCCGACGTACTGGTGGTAGACGAGGCCCTGAGTGTGGGGGATATCTTTTTTCAGAGCAAATGCTTCCGCAAATTTAAGGAACTGCAAAAAAAAGGAACCACCATCTTGCTGGTGAGCCACGATTTGGGCAGCATTACCCAGTACTGCACCCGCTGCCTGCTGCTGAACAAGGGCACCTTGGTGGCCGACGGCGTGCCCAAAGAGGTGGTCGACCTATATAAAAAAATACTGGTGAACCAGTTTGACTCCGAGCACCCGCTGGGAAAAGACGAGGCGGATGAAACGCAAGCGGTGGACAGGGCGGACGCAAAGCCGGTTCCCCTCCCTGGCACATGGAAGGAAGCCCTGCAGGTGAACCCGGAGTGCACCGAGTATGGGGACGGCAGCGCTGAAATTGTGGATTTTGCCATCTGCGACAGTCAAGACCGCCTGACGAATCTTTTGGAAAAAGGGAGTACCTTCACCTTTAAAATGAAAGTTCGGTTCCACCAAAATGTCAAACACCCCATTTTTGCCTTTACCATAAAAGACCGGAAGGGCAATGAACTGACGGGTACAAATACCATGGTGGAAAAGGTGGATACCGGTTACTGCGGGCATGGGGAGAGCCGCACGGTAGAGTTTACCCAGGCGATGGATTTAAACGGCGGGGAGTATTTGCTCTCTTTGGGGTGTACCAACTTTAACAGTAAAGGGGAGCTGATTGTACACCATCGGCTGTATGATGTCTGTGTGATTACCGTACTTGCGGAAAAAAATGCCGTGGGTGTCTACGATATGAACTCCATGATCACCTTAGGCGGCTAGGGCAAAAAACCGCCATGGTGAGATGGCAGCAGACAACAGGCCGTATGTTTTGATGGGCTGCAACAAGCGAAAGGTATGGTAGACGCATGGCAGAACTGATATTGGATTACTACACGGGGGCCGACTTGTATACGGACGGCGCGGAAGTGGAAGAAGAAATTTACCAAATTGTGGTGGAAGATAGAATCGAGGAAGTTCTTACACAGGGAGACATCCCGTATCCACAGCTCTACCACCTCTCTTACCTCAGAGAGAATATCGTCGCCTGGTATCCCTTTACAGGGCAGGAACATGTGCTGGAAGTGGGGGCCGGGATGGGGGCCATCACGGGGGCTTTATGTGCACGTTGCCAAGAGGTGACGGCGGTGGAACTTTCGAAAAAGCGCGCCGAAATCAACTTTGCGCGGCACAAGGGTAAAGAGAACCTGAAGATTTTGGTGGGAAACCTGAACGATATTTTCTTTAACAGCAAGTTTGACGTTATTTTGCTAAATGGTGTTTTGGAATATGCCGCCCAGTTTACGGGTGGAGACGAACCCTATGCCGATTTTTTACGCAAATTGGCTGCTTTGCTAAACCCAGGCGGTAAAATTTTACTTGCCATTGAAAACCGCCTGGGGCTGAAATACTGGGCGGGCGCCCCAGAAGACCACACAGGCGCCTATTTTGACGGTTTGCAGGAATACCCGGACGATAAAGGGGCGCGTACCTTCAGCCGAAAAGAGCTGGAGGATGTATTAAACCGGGCGGGCCTGCCCTTTTGGCGCTTTTATTACCCTTACCCCGACTATAAATTTCCCGTGGAAATTTTTACAGACAGCAGTGCTCAAAGGCTTTGTGAGGAACGGCACTATACCAATTTGGATGCCTATAAGTTCTACTTTTTTAACGAGGCTAAAATGCGCGCCCAGTTGGGGCGAGAGGGCGCTGGGGAGATTTTCGCAAACTCCTTTTTTGTGGAGGCGCAGCCTGCCCCGCTGGATGAAACGGGCGTAGAATATGCAAAATTGAGTGCAGACCGCAGGGCGTCGTTTCGTATTGCCACACTGCTCACACGGAAAAATGATGAGCGACAGGCTGTAAAATTACCGCTACACCCCTCGGCAGAAAAGCATTTGCAAACCATGATGCAACGAGAAAAGGAGTATTCCAGCGAGAACCTCCAGTATCTGGCCAGTAGCTGGCAGGGCAAAGCCTTGGTATATCCCTTTTTGCAGGGAACAACTTTGTTGGATGCGGCGCAGGCCGCCATTGAACAAAAAGATAAAAATAAACTGAGGGAATTGATACAAGATTTTTTTGGCCGTGTTTTTGCGGCGGCTGGCCAAAAGCAAAAGGCCGATGTTTGGCATACGCCGCAGTTTGAAGAGGTTTTTGGCCCTGAACTGCCGGCGGAGGCGCTTCGCTGCATTATGCCCGCCAATATTGACTTGATTGCTGAAAATGTATTTATACAGGGCGATAACCGCTACACGGTGATTGATTGTGAGTGGGTTTTTCCGTTTGCGGTTCCGGCCCTGTTTATTCTCTGGCGCAGTATCAATGACCTATATGCCCGGTTTGTGGATCTTCCTGGTCTGTTATCAAAACAGCAGTGGCTGCAAGAATGGGCCATAAGCCCTTCACTAGAGCAGGTGTTTTTGTGCTGGATTAACCATTTTGCGACTTGTTATGTGCAGGCGGGGCGGCTCAACCTGGCCGAAAAAAAACCTTTGCTGCTGGATTTTACGCGGGCGCGCCAACATGCTATACTGTATAGTAGCCTCTATTATCATGGTGGCGAAGGGCTGCGGGAGGAAAACAAGGTAAGTGCTCAATGCCCTTTGTACGAAGGTGCGTTTGAACTATGTTTTCCACTGCCAGAAGAGCGGAAAATAACAGAAATATTTTGGGATCCGCTAGAAAATGAATTTTGTCTCTGCCACCTTGCCGAGGCTCGTGACCAAGACGGCAATCCTCTACAGTTTCGCCCCCTGAATGCCCAGGAGACAAAGGTGTTGGAAAATGGGAACCAAGGGGAACTATTTGTCACAAGTGATCCCAGATATATTTTGGAAACGCCCACAGAAGGGATTCGGGCTATCTTCATCAAAGGCTGGCTAAAGCGTCTGGAGGCGGGGGAGATTACAGCGCTGGCAGAAGAAGTATTTTTAAGCCTGAGGCAGGACATAGAATGCCAGAGGAAAGAAATAGATTTGCAGAGAGAGGAAATGGCTTTGCAAAGAGAAGAAATGGATTCGCAAAGAGAAGAGATACGCCAGCAAAGGCTTTATATAGAAGGATTTGGGGCGCTGCACAAGATGCGCCAGTGGCGTATAGAAAAAATAAACCAGCGGAAAAATCGCAGGTAAGTCAAAGGAGTTTCAAAATGCACTTTTACACCAGTGTGAATAACAACTACCTGCCCAAGGCGCGTATTTTGGCGAAATCGGTAAGGGAACACTGTCCGGGTGCGCGGTTTTCTCTTGTTTTAAGCGATGTGTTGCCCCCGGAGATTGACCCTGCCAAAGAGCCTTTTGATGAAATTTTGACGGTGGAACAACTGAGCATACCCGTAGAAGACCTGCAGATGTGGATTTTTACACATACAGTGGTGGAACTTTGCACTGCGGTAAAAGGGCAGGCACTGCTAAACTTTTTGGAGCAGGGTGCAGAAAAGGTGGTTTACCTCGATCCAGATATCGCGGTGTTTAGCAACCTACAGGAACTGGATGCCTTGCTGGAAAGCTACGACGTAGTATTAACCCCTCATCAAACCTTTCCCGAAGATAACACCCAGGATATTTTAAATAATGAAATATGTTCTTTAAAACATGGGGTGTTTAATTATGGTTTTTACGCGGTGCGCGGCAGCGACAATGGTAAAGCCTATGCCCGCTGGTGGCGGGACCGCCTGCTTGAATTTTGCTACGATGATATTCCGGCAGGCCTTTTTACCGACCAGCGCTGGGGGGATTTAGCCCCCTGCTTGTTTGATGGCGTCTATATATGGCGTAGTCCTGCCTGCAATGTTTCCACTTGGAATTTAACGCATCGAAACGTCACAAAGGATGCTGCCACAGGGCAGTATCTGGTAAATGGGCAGCCTTTGCAGTTTTATCATTTTTCTGGTTTTGATTCTGGGGCACAGGAGATTATGCTAAAGATGTATGCAAAGGACAACCCGATATTATTTGAACTGCGGGAGTGGTACATCCAGCGCATGGCAGAGGAGGAGCAGGAAAAATATGGCAGCCTGCCCTCTTGTTACAATTACTTTAGCAATGGTGAAAAAATTGAAAAACCCCTGCGTGTTTTACTGAGGCAACGCATGGATGTAAAAGAACATTTTAAGGGAACCGACCCCCATGTGGTGGAACAGGAAAAAAGTTACTACCAGTGGTACAAGGCAGAGTATGGCGCGATAACAGCTTTGCCAAATCATCAGCAATGTGCCATACAAGGTTCTAAAGCCTGTGCATTCGCCCAGTGGGTTTGCCGTTGCCTGGATAAATGGAAGGGTTCGGGCTCGTAAGGTTATAGTTACCTATTGTCTCTATTGTGGCTGCTATTGCCCTAATTATTTGTAAAAGCTGGTGGAAGAAGGTTTTATTGGCATTTGATGGAAACCATATCCGCTACCAAGAGGACATAGCAACTGTGCAGCAGGTTTTTGTAAGAAACTCTAATATAGAGTAGAAACTGTTGTGTAGCGCCTGAATTTTCCCGTATGTATGCGCTAAGGTTTTTCATTTGCGGTGAAAGACAGCGGCCAAGGGTGTTTCCCTTGGCCGCTGTCTTTTATTTTGTATTACTGGTTACTGGGTAAGGCCTTTTTTACACCACCATCTGGCTGGCCATTTGTGCTTGGGCCTGGGTTTGGCCACCCACGCCACTGCGGCTTTGCTGCGCGGCTTCCAGCTGTTTAATCAGGGCATTTAAGCTGCCGTTGGCGGGGCTGCTAATGCTTTTTTGGGCAAAACGCTGCTCCCTCTCGGCCGAAGCACGCATCTCCGCCTGCGCCTGGTCCTCTTTGCTGCGCTGCACAAGGCCCTTATTGGGGTCGTTCACCACTGCGGGCTTTTGGTTTGCCAGCATACTGCCGGTGGCGGTATTTCCTTTGAGAATATTTTGAATGCGCCCAATGGAGGATTCAATTTCGGCGCTAAACAGCGGGGCCGTGTTGGGTGTTTGGCCATTTTGGGCAGACTGGCCAAGGCCCGAAGCCCCAACCGAAAAATCCACCCGATCTTTTTTGGCAGCGGCCGCCTCCTGGTTTTTTTGTGCCCGTGCTGTTGCCGCAGGTTGTGCGGCTTCGCGCATTTGGTTTACGCCGCCACCCATGATGCCCTGCTGGGCAATGCTACCAATCGCCATAAGGCGTTCCTCCCCTCAAAACTCTACTTTACCAAATGGTAAATAAGAGGAATTATCTAAACGCACATAGTATACATAAAAAATGGTGGTTTGTCAATAGTAAAATAGGGAAAATTGTACAGTTAAAAGCCGGATAATGGCGATTTAACCCACCGGCCCAAGCGAACGAAAGCGGGGACAATTGGCCGAATAGGGAAGGCTCAGGCGCCGGGGGGCGAAGGTGTATTTCGGGGCCCTGGCTCGCTTATAGAGGCGGTGCCGGGAGAAGTACCGGGGGCGGTGCTAAGGGCCACCGTGCGGGTGGGGTAGGCAAAAGCAATGCCGTGTTGCTCTGCCAAATCCAGTATGGCGTAGTTGATGCGCTCGCGAATGCGCAGATGTTCGGCAAGGCCGGGCAGGGAGGTATAAAAAATCACCCGTACGCCCAGACTGCTCTCGCCCAGGTTTGCAAAGCGCACCAACACACTGTCTGAAACAATTTCGGGGTCGGTTTCCAAAATCTCACGCACGCCGCTCACAAACTCTTTAATCTGTGTATGGGGGGTGGCGTACACAAGGTTTAGGGTAATATCGGCCCTGCGCTGGTTCATGGCGCTGCTGTAGTTTGTAATGGGCGCTGCCGAAAGCAGAGCATTTGGCATGGTGGTGAGGGAGCCGGAATCGTTACGGATGATGGTATTGCGCATGTTGATATCCTCAATGGTTCCCTCCACGCCATTGCAGCTCACCCAGTCGCCAATTTCAAAGGGCTTGTCCACCACCAAAACCACCCCCCCAAAAAAGTTCGAGGCCGAGTCCTTCGCCGCAAGGGCGATGGTGAGCCCACCCAGGCCCAGGCCGGTTATCAGGCCGTTGATATTGTAGTTCAGTTCGCTCAGCAATATCACGGCCGCAATTGCCAGCACCACAACCTTGAAAATGCCCGATAGGAAGCGCGTAACGCTGCTGTCCACCTGTAAATCCATGCGCTGGCGTGCGCCGCGCAGCACAAGCCCCGCAATATCGCTGCTGGCCACAAGCCCCCAGCTGATACAAACAATGGCACTGATGCGCAGCATTTTTGAGACAAAGGCCGGGGCGCTTTTGAGCCAATTTGCCAGGAAGGCGGGCATATCGGGGTGTTGCCACCCGCTCAAAATCAGCAGTGCCGCGCCCAGGCCGCAAACCAAAAACCCCACCTGAACGGGCAGGCGAAAGCCCCCCAAAAGAAGCACGGGGATGGGGTGCTTTTCCTCATTGATATGTTTTTGTATGGTGGGGCCAAGTTTACGGGCCAGCAAGTAGCCGGCCAGCCCAAACAGCAAAAGCGCCAGCAGCGCAACCCCCAAAAACATAAGGGGGTTCTGGGTTTTTTCGGTCAGTTGTTCCAATTCTTCCATATCCGAACCCCCATCTGTTTGATATACAAGGCTTAAAAACTGCTGTCAATCTCTCCGCCGCCCGCAACAAAGCGTCCCTCGTATAAAACGGCGTGCTGGCCGGGGGCCGCCGCACGCTGGGGGCTTTCAAAGCGAATACGGGCGGTTTCGGCGGTGGCCTCTTCTATAAAGCAGGGCACCGGTTTTGCGGCACTGCGTATTTTTGCTGTGAATTTTTGGCCCGGTACAAACGTTTTATCGCTTGTGCTCAGTATGCGTATCAGCCTTATGCCGTCTGCATATTCTCCCCCCGCGCGGGCCAGGTGCACATCTCCGGCCGGGTCTATCGCCTTTACAAAAACCGGCTCGCCCAAAGCCAGGCCCAGCCCTTTGCGCTGGCCCACAGTGTAGTGGATAACGCCCCGGTGCGGGCCAAGGTTTTGGCCATCCGGGCCAATGAGGCGGCCGGTTTTGCCGTTAAAGCCCCGCTTTTGCAGGTAAGCCGGGTAGTTGCCGCCGGGGATAAAGCAAATTTCCTGGCTGTCTGGGCTGTGGGCGCTGGTAAGGCCCATCTCCTCGGCCATTTTGCGGATATCGGGTTTTTCAAAACTACCCAGGGGCAGGCAAAGGCGCTGTAAAATAGGCTGAGGCAGGCGGTACAGCATGTAGCTTTGGTCGCGTGCCGCGCTTTGGGCCATGGCGATTCGGTAACGCCCCTCGTGTTCCTCACAGCTTGCGTAATGGCCGCTGGCAATCAGGCGGATGCCTTGCCGGTCGGCCTCTTGCGCCAAAAAGTGGAACTTCACACCGGGGTTGCAGTCAATGCAGGGGGAGGGGGTGCGCCCAGAGGCGTAAGTTTGGCAAAAGGGCCATATCACTCGCTCTTCAAAATCTTTCTCGCAGTGCAGCACCCTCAGAGGTATTCCCAGTTCGGCGGCAGCGGTCTGCGCGGCCAACACCGCTTTTTCGTGCGCGGGGGAAAAGCACATCACCGCGGCCTGAACGGCAAAGCCCTGCTGCTGTAAAATGCGTACCGTCACCGAAGAATCCACCCCGCCGGAGAGGGCGACCAAAACGGGTTCAGCGCCGGGGCTTTGGGAAACTGTTTTATTTTCAGGCATGGCCGCCTCCTTGCAGGGGCTGGTTTTTGGGGGGCTGCCCTTGGGCGTATGTGGCCGCCGCAGCCACCGCCAAAGCGTCGCAACGCTCGTTTTCAGCATGGCCTGTGTGCCCGCGTATCCAGTGGTATTCCATTTCGTGGCGGGCGGTAAGGCTAAGCAGGCTATCCCACAAATCGGGGTTTAGCGCGGGGGTTTTATCGCTTTTTTTCCAGCCCCGCGCCTTCCAGCCCTTGGCCCAGCCTTTTTGCAGTCCGTCCAGTACATATTTTGAATCACTCGTAAGCTTTACGTGGCAGGGTTCTTTTAATAGCTCCAGGGCTTTTATCAGTGCGGTTAGTTCCATGCGGTTGTTTGTGGTGGCCTCCTCCCCGCCGGAAATTTCCCGCTCTGCGCCTTTATAACGCAAAATGGCCCCCCAGCCGCCTGGGCCGGGGTTGCCTTTACAGGCACCATCGGTAAAAATTTCTACCTGTTTGATGTTCTCTCTCCTTTTGCACCCGGTTTCTTATTCAATAGTGGGGTTTTGTATTTTACTATCATATCATATTTTGGTTTGCGCCGAAAGCCTTTGTGCGGCCAGGCTGGTGGCCTTGCCCCAAAAAACAGGAGCAGGGGAGAGTTTGAGGGGCCCTTTCAGCCGGGGCCCTTTCAAGCGTCTGCACTGGCTTGACAAACCTCCCTGCTGCGAGTACACTAGGAATGATAATGGCTTCGGTATGGCTTAAAGAACCAGGCCAATGTTTTGTGGGAAACAGGGCAAGCCCCCCGCAGTGGAAGGGTTGCCTTTTTTACATAGTTCTTAAAATGCGTGTTTTGGGTGCCGTCGGCGCCCGCTGTGCGCATAGCGTAAAGCCCCGGCACAGGGGGTATTTATGCGCTTTGGTAAAAAATAAGCCTCCCCTAAGTATGGGGCGGGCTTGGATTTGTTTTGAAATGGAGTGACATGATTGAACCAAAAACAGAATAATGCCCAGGAGCCAGGCAAAAAACGGCCCGAGCGCAGCCGCCCGGCTTCGCCAGCCCGCCCCGCCACGCGTGCGGGCGGCAAACAGACGCAAGGCCCCGGCCCCGGCCGCCGCCCCACCCCGCAGGGAGGGGCGCAGCCCCGCCGCCGTATCCCGCGCAAACCCGCCACCGCCCTGCGTGTGTACCCCTTAGGGGGCCTGGGCGAAGTGGGCAAAAACATGAACATCTTTGAATGTGAAGATGAGATGTTCATACTGGACTGCGGCTCCCTTTTCCCAGATAGTGAGATGTTTGGTATTGACCTTGTGATACCGGACTTCACCTTTGTGGAAAAAAACCGCGATAAACTGCTGGGGATTGTGATTACCCACGGGCACGAGGACCATATTGGCGCGCTGCCTTACCTGCTGCGGGAGATGAACCTGCCCATTTACGCAACCCGCCTTACCATAGGCCTGATTGAGAACAAACTGGAAGAACATGGCCTGCGCAGCAGCGCCGAATTGCACCTGATAACGCCGGGGGAAAAGTTCACCCTGGGCAAGTTTGTTTTTGACCCCATCAACGTAAACCACAGCATCCCAGACGCCGTGGCCTACGCCATTGAAACCCCGGCGGGTACGGTGATTCACACCGGCGACTTCAAAATTGACTACACCCCCCTTTCCGGCCAGGTGATTGACCTTTCCACCCTGGCCGCCTACGGCAAAAAAGGGGTGCTGGCCCTGTTCAGTGATTCCACTAACTCCGAGCGCCCGGGTATGACGATGTCTGAGAGCAAGGTAAACGATGGAATACAGGCGCTTTTTGCAAGGGCCATAAAACAGCGCATCATCATTGCCACCTTCGCCTCCAATATCTACCGCATCCAGCATATTATTGAGCTGGCTGTACGTTTTGGGCGCAAGGTGGCCATATCGGGCCGCAGCATGGTAAAAAATACCGAGATGGCCCGGGAACTGGGCTATATCAAAGCCCCCGATGATGTCTTTTTGGATATCGACAAAATCAACAGTTGCCCGCCGGAATCGGTGGTGCTTATCACTACGGGCAGCCAGGGCGAGCCTCTCTCCGCCCTTTCGCGCATGGCCAGTGGAAGCCACCGCAACGTGCATGTGGGCCAGGGGGATTTCATCATTATTTCGGCTACGCCCATACCTGGCAACGAAAAAATGGTGACCAAAACCGTGAACGGCCTGCTGCATTTGGGCGCTGAGGTGATTTACGAGCGCATGTACGACGTACATGCCTCGGGCCATGCCTGCCAGGAGGAACAAAAACTGGTGCTTAGCCTTGTAAAGCCGCGCTACTTTATCCCTGTACACGGCGAGTATAAGCATCTGAAACGCCACGCCCAAACGGCCGAAGCTACGGGCATTCCCAAACAGAATATTTTTGTGGCCGACACCGGCGACACCATCATTATCTCCAAAGACGGCATCCGTGAAGGGGAGCCCATCCAGGCCGGGGCCGTGATGGTGGACGGCCTGGGTGTGGGCGATGTGGGCAGTGTGGTACTGCGCGACAGGCGCCTGCTCTCTCAAGACGGCATTGTGGTGCTGGCCGCCTCCATTGAGAAGAAGACCGGGCGGCTGGCCGCCCCGCCCGAACTGTTCTCGCGCGGGTTTGTGTATGTGCGGGATAGCGAGCAGCTTTTGGAGGAAACCCGCAAGGCCGTTGAGGAAATTTTGCGTAAAAGTGAAAAAGAACCCTACCGGGATGTGGGCAGCCTGAAAACCCGGATACGGGAGACGGCCTCTAGCCTTTTATACCGGCGTACAAAGCGCAGCCCCATGATATTGCCGGTGATACTGGAAGTGTAATTTGCCGGGGCAAAACGCGTAAAATGCTGTTTGAATGCTCATGGCATTGCCAAGGCGTGTTTGTTTTAGATACTTGTATGGCAAGCAGGGGCAACCACCACAGGGGAAATGGGGGCTAAGATGAAGCACAGGCGTTTTTTTTGGTCGGCCGATGTGGCCATGTTTGTGCTGCTGGTGGCCTGTATAGCTCTGGTTTTGGTGGTGGCCTATTTAAAGCCAATATTGCTGGTGCCCGTGGCCCTGGCCGCTTTGTTAACCATGGGGCTGGTGGCCCTTAGCCTGGGCCGTTTCCGCAAAGCGCTGCGCCGCCTGTTAAACGGCAAGCGCGGCCTTGCCGATGCCGAAGGCAGCGGTATGGCGGGGCTTTCCATCCCCGTGGCCGTGATGAGCGATAAGCTGATTTTGTGGTACAACAAGGCATTCCGGGCCGAGATTGCCGGAGGGGTGGATATGGTTTCCCTGCCGATGAACAAAATTGTGCCGGGGCTGGACGGAGAGGCCTGCATGCAGCCCGGCGGGCAGGATATCACACTGGGCCAGCGGCGGTACTCTGCCTACAGCAGCCTGGTGGGAGGGGAATCTCCCCTGCATTTTGTGCTGTTTGTGGAAGATACCCAGCTAAAACACCGCGCCGATGAGTATCTGGCCAGCCGCCCGGCCGTTCTCTATATCCTCATTGATACCTATAACGAAATTCTCAAAGAGATGCGGGAGAGCGAGCGGGCACGCATCGTCTCGGCCATTGATGTGGAACTGGAGCGCTATATCGCCAAGGCCTCGGGCTTTTTGCGCCGTGTAAGCGATTCCCGCTATCTGGCCGTGGTGGAAGAACGCCATCTGGCCGAGATGATAAAAAACCGTTTTGACATTTTGGATAAGGTGCGCAAAGCAGATGAAGAGGGCCAGCTTTCCACCCTTTCCATCGGGGTAGGGCGGCAGGGAAAAGACTTTAAAGAGTGTGAGGAGATGGCCCTGCAGGCGCTGGATATAGCGCTGGGCCGCGGGGGAGACCAGGCCGCCGTTGCCGGCGGCGAGGGGTATGAGTTTTTTGGCGGCGTATCCCGCAGTGTGGAAAAACGCAGCAAGGTAAAAAGCCGCATTGTGGCGGCGGCCATTAAAGGGCATGTGGCAACGGCAAAGCAGGTGCTGATTATGGGGCACAAAAATGCCGATATGG
This sequence comes from uncultured Oscillospiraceae bacterium, assembly GCA_964550985.1. Classification (GTDB taxonomy): domain Bacteria; phylum Bacillota; class Clostridia; order Oscillospirales; family Ruminococcaceae; genus JAAYCI01. The sequence continues at coordinate 60,301 of CAZKBM010000006.1, read as the reverse complement.
ACAGCCTGGGCGCCGCCGTGGGGATGCTGCGCTTTTGCAAAATTTGCAAAAAACCCGCGCATATTGTGTTAAACCGCGGGCGGAACCTGGCCGGCAACCTGGTGAAGGAACTGAGCGAGGCGGGCTATGCCGATGAGATGATTACCCCTACCGAGGCCCAGCAACTGGCCAAAGAGGGCACCCTGCTGATTATTGTGGACACCCACATGCGTTACCTTTTGGAAAGCGCAGAGGTGTTTGCCGCCTGCAAGGATGTGGTACTCATTGACCACCACCGCTTGATACCCGGCCATATAGATGATACTGCCGTGTTTTATCACGAACCCTATGCCTCCAGCGCCAGCGAACTGGTGAGCGAACTTTTGCAGTATGTGGGCGAGGGGAAAGAGGACCGTCCCCAGCCGCTGGAGGCCGAAGCGCTGCTCTCGGGTATTATGCTGGACACGCGCACCTTTTCGCTGCATGTGGGGGTGCGCACCTTTGAGGCGGCGGCCTACCTGCGCCGTATGGGCGCCCAAACCGACAACGTGAAACGCCTTTTCGCCGTTTCTATGGATGACTACCTCTACCGTACCCAGCTTGTTGCGGGCGCCCGCGTGCATGACCGCTGCGCTGTGGTGGTAAGCGATGAGATACCCTTCGAGTGTGAGGTGGTGGCCCCCCAGGCCGCCAACGATTTGCTGAGCATTGAAGGGGTAGAGGCCAGCGTGGTGGCCATCATGCAAAAGGGCACGGTGCGCATTTCGGCCCGCAGCATGGGGGATGTGAATGTGCAGTTGATTATGGAAAAACTGGGCGGCGGCGGGCATTTGACCATGGCCGGGGCCCAACTGAATGACGTGAGCCTGGAAGAGGCTGAAAACCAAATTTTTGAGGCGATCTCCCTGTATCAGGCCGAGCGGGCGCAGGAGGAGAGCCGGGCCGAAAAGGGAAAAACCTGATTTACGATAAATCCCACAGACAAGCCTCACAGGCAAAGGGCTTTTTGCAGCAGGGCTTCCCCCCGTGGGGCTCTTTTTGTTATAATGGGGGCACACAGATGAATTGGAACCTAAATGGAGCATGGTAAAGGAGCCGGAATACGATGAAGGTTGTGCTGAAACAGGATGTGAAAAAGCTGGGCAAGAAGGACGAACTGCACGAGGTGAGCGACGGTTACGCGCGCAACTACCTTTTGCCCCGTGGGCTTGCCATAGCGGCCGATAGCGCCGCCATGAATGAGGTAAAAGCCAAAGAGAGCAGCCGCAAACACCATGAGGAGATGGAGAAGGCCGCCGCGGTGGAGCTTGCCGCGAAGATTGAGGGCAGTACGCTTGTGCTGCACGCCAAAGGCGGGCAGAGCGGGCGGCTGTTTGGCGCGGTTACCATTAAGGATATCGCAGTGGCTCTGGCCCAAAAGGGCATTGAGGTTGACAAGCGTAAACTGAGCGTGGAGGCCCATGAAATTAAGGATTTTGGCCGTTATGAAGTGACGGCCAAGGTGTATCCAGGCATTGTGGCAAAATTTACCTGTAGCGTAGAGGAGTAAGCCCCGGATGGCAAAAGCAGACCTGGGCCTTTCGCTGGAGAGCCTTGGCGTACAGCCGCCCTATAGCATGACGGCCGAGCAGAGTGTACTGGGCGCGGCGCTTTTGGACCAAAGCGCCGTGGACTTAATGCTGCAAACTTTGCGCAGCGAGATGTTCCATGTGCGGCAAAACCGGGCGGTTTTTGGCGAGATACAAACCCTGGTGGAGACAAGCCAGCCCGTGGACCCCGTTCTGCTTTGCGAGCGCCTGGCCCATGATTCTGCCTTTGCCGGCGCGGCCGAGGCCAAAACTTACCTGGCCCAATTGGCCGATACCGTGCCCTCCATCTCCAACCTGGCAAGTTATGTGGGTATTGTGCGCGACCGCTACATTAAGCGCCAGCTTATGGAAGAGGCGCGCGAAATTTTGGAGCAGGCCGGAGACGACGTGGAGAGCCAGCTGATGCTGGAAAGCGCCGAGCAGCGCCTGTATGATATCCGCGAGGGACGGGATACCTCAGAGGTACAGCAGTTAAAATTTGCCATCTTTGATATTATGAGCCACCTGGGGCATCTCTCGGGCCCCAACCGCAAGGATTACCTCGGCATCCCCACGGGCTTTACCTACCTGGATAAAAAACTCACCGGCATGGGCCGCTCCGACCTTATTATCCTGGCGGCTCGCCCCGGCATGGGCAAAACCAGCTTTGCCCTCAACATCGCCACCAATGTGGCCGAAAAAGAGGTGCCCGTGGCGGTTTTTAGCCTGGAGATGACCAAGGATCAGCTTGCCGGGCGTATCCTTTCGGCAAAGGCGCTGGTGGATAGCAAAATTTTCCGCCAGGGGGTGGAGGACGACAGCGTTTGGGAGGACTTGGCCCAGATGACCGAGGTGGTGGGCAAGATGCCCATCTATCTCGACGATACCTCGGGCATCACCATCTCCGAGATGCGGTCCAAAATCCGGCAGATCAACCGCTCGGCCCGCTCGGCTGGGGGGAAAAAGGTGGGGCTGGTGATTATTGACTACCTGCAGCTCATGAGCACCGGCCGCCGCAGCGAAAACCGCGTGCAGGAGATCAGCGAGATTACCCGGAATTTAAAAATTATGGCCAAAGACCTGCAGGTGCCCGTGATGGCGCTTTCGCAGCTTTCGCGTAGTACTGAAAAGAACAGGGCGGATCACCGCCCTGTTTTGAGCGACCTGCGCGATTCAGGCTCCATAGAACAGGATGCCGACGTGGTGATGTTTCTGTACCGTGACGCTTATTATGACGATAGCCCCGAGGCCGACGCCTCCACAGCCCAGGTGATTATTGCCAAAAACCGCCATGGGGAAACCGCAAATGTGGATATGCAGTGGGACGGTGCGCACACCCGTTTTATTGAAACCGACTACAGGCACCAGTGAGGGCAGAAGGTGCAGAGATGAGAGAAACCGGCGGTGAAGAAGCACTTTTTTTAAGCACCATCCGGCGCCACGCCATGTTGCAGCCGGGGGATAGGGTCATCGTGGGCCTCTCAGGCGGGGCCGATTCGGTGGCCCTTTTTCATCTTCTGCTGAAAAACCGCCTGGGGCTGGGCATTCAATTACAGGCCGCCCACCTGAACCACGGCCTGCGCGGGGCCGCTGCTGAGGAAGATGAAGCTTTTGTGCGCCGCCTGTGTGAGGCAAATGACGTGCCGCTGCACCTGCGGCGGGCGGATATGGCCCTGCGGCCAAAACCCAAAGGGGAGGGCGCCGAGGCCTGGGGCAGGCGGCTGCGCTATGCCTTTTTTGACGAACTGGCCTTTTTGCAAAATGCCAAGGTGGCCACCGGCCACACCGGCAGTGATAATGCCGAAACCCTGCTGTTTAACGCGGCGCGCGGCAGTTTTACGGCGGGCCTTGCGGGTATTCCGCCGGTGCGGGGCCCCTACATACGCCCCCTTTTGGCCTTTGGGCGGGGGCAGGTGCGGGCTTACTGCAAACAAATGGGTTATGCCTACAGGCAAGACGCTAGCAACGAGGAACTGATTTACAGCCGTAACCGGCTGCGTTTACAGGTGATGCCTGAGCTGGAAGCCGCCCACCCCGGAGCGGAAAAAGCGCTTTGCCGCCTGGCTGAGGATATGCGTAGCTTGGACGCCTGGCTGCTGCAACAGGCGCAGGCCGGCCTTGCAGAGGCAAGGCGGCTGGCCGAGGGCCGTGAAAAACCCGAGGGCTGGTTTTTGCAGGGCTATGACGCCGAAACCCTTTTGGCGCTGCCCGCCCCGGTACGGCTGCGGGCCCTGGCCGCGCTGCTGGGCCGGGCGGCCACCCGAACAGCGCTAAGCCAAATGGAAGAGGTGCTGAGCGGGGTTGCAGGCATGGCGCAGCTACCCGGCGGGCTGATGGCCCGCCGCAGCGGGGGGCGTTTTTTGCTTGTGCCCCCCGCTCTGTATGGGGGCGCGGGTGATGAACTTTTAGCCGAGCAAGCCCCAAAAATGGGGCGACAGCCCCTGCCTTTTGGCTACGTGCTCACATCCTGTATAGAAGAGGCTACAGGATGCGTTTGGGAAAAACAAAAAAAAGAGAAAAAAGACTACACCTTTTGGGCGGATTATGATAAAATGAACCCGTATGTCATCCGCACCCGCCGTAAGGGCGATTTTTTTGCCGAAGCGGGGCGACAGGGGACAAAAACCCTGAAAAAATGGATGATTGAAAAAGGGATTGACCGGGAACTGCGTGGCCGCCTGCCACTTTTGGCAAGGCCGGGTAGCGGGCAGGTGCTGTGGGTTTTTGGGGCGGGTTTTAGCAGCGAGGTGCAGGTTGCCCAACACAGCCGCAGGCAGCTGCACATCTGCACCGAATATTTGGGCAAGGAAGAAGCGGGGGGCTAAACATGGCAGAGCACGACCTGATGGCGGACATACAAAAGGTACTGCTGGACGAAAAACAGATTGCCGAAAAAGTGGCCGAACTCGGCGGGCAAATCAGCCGAGATTACAAGGGAAAAAACCTTTTAATGGTCAGCGTGTTAAAGGGCTCGGTGGTGTTTGTGGCCGATTTAATGCGGGCCATCACCATACCCGCCGCCATCGATTTTATGGCCGTTTCCTCCTATGGCAGCGGCACCAAAAGCAGCGGTGTTGTAAAAATCATCAAGGATATCGATATTGACCTGGAGGGCAAAGACCTGCTGATTGTGGAAGATATCCTGGATAGCGGCAAAACCCTGCACTACTTGCGGGAATTGCTGGAAGGGCGCAACCCCGCCAGCGTGCGCATTGCCACCTTACTGGATAAACCCTCCCGCAGGGAAGCCGACGTGACGCCGGACTACTGTGGTTTTACCGTGCCGGATGAGTTCATCATCGGCTATGGCCTGGATTACGGCGAAAAATACCGCAACATCCCCTATATCGGCATTTTAAAACCCGAGGTCTATGCCTAGGCTTTTGTAAGGCGTGCACCACGGTTCTAATTTACAGGAGGCAACACTTCTTGAACAAAAAACCACGCATTATTAATATTGTTGTGCTGCTGGTGTTTTTGGGGCTTTTGTTTTTTTTCTTCCGCTCAAACTTTCAGCCCCAAACCGCCAGCGCAAAATACTCAGAAATTGTGGGCTATTTTGAAGAAGGCAAGGTGGAAAGTTTCACCTTCGACGCGGGCAATGGCAATTTGGAGTATAAGCTGGCGGGGGAACTGGAAACCAAAAAGTATGAAATGCCTTACGAATACCTGTTTGTAAATAATTTGCAACAGTATATCGATAGCTATAACGAGAAAAACCCCGACGCACCCCTGGTGTATGACTTCAAATATTCCGGCGACAATTCCATCTGGTTCTACGTGCTGCCCTCCATCATTTTGCTGGTGGGGCTGGGCGCCTTTTTCTACTACCTCATGTTCATGCAGGGGGATGGCGGCGGCAAGGGCGCATTAAATGTGGGCAAAGCCAAGGTGAAAAACCAGGCGGAAAACAAGAGCAAAACCACCTTTAAAGATGTGGCGGGCGCCGACGAGGAAAAAGAGGAACTGGAGGAGATTGTACAGTTCCTAAAAAATCCCAAACGCTTTAGCGTGCTGGGCGCGCGCATACCCCACGGCGTTTTGCTGGTGGGCCCGCCCGGTACGGGTAAAACCCTGCTGGCACGCGCCTGCGCGGGCGAGGCCGGGGTTCCGTTTTACTCCATCTCCGGCTCAGATTTTGTAGAGATGTATGTGGGCGTGGGCGCTTCCCGCGTGCGAGATTTATTTGAAAAAGCGAAAAAAACATCGCCTTGTATCGTGTTTATCGATGAAATTGACGCCGTGGGCCGCCAGCGTGGCGCAGGCCTTGGCGGCGGGCACGATGAACGCGAGCAAACCCTGAACCAACTGCTGGTTGAGATGGACGGTTTTGAGGGCAACGAGGGCGTAATTGTAACCGCCGCCACAAACCGGGCGGATATTTTGGACAAGGCCCTTTTGCGCCCCGGCCGTTTTGACAGGCAGATTTATGTGGGCATACCGGATGTGAAGGGCCGCGAACAGATTTTGCAGGTACACACCCGGCAAAAGCCCCTTGCGCCCGACGTGGACTTAAAAATTATCGCCCGCACCACCCCCGGCTTCACCGGGGCGGATTTAGAAAACCTGGTGAACGAGGCTGCCCTGCTGGCCGCCCGTAGAAGCCGCAAGGCCATTACAGAGGCAGATATTGAAGAGGCCAGCATCAAGGTGATGGCCGGCCCCGAAAAACGCAGCCGTGTGGTGACGGACAAAGAGCGGCGCTTGACGGCCTACCACGAGGGGGGCCACGCCATTGCCGCCTATTACCTCCCCACCAGTGACCCGGTGCATCAAATCACCATCATCCCGCATGGGCCGGCGGGCGGTTTTACCATGTACCGCCCCGAGGAGGATGTGCAGTTCCGCACGCGTACCCAGATGCGGGAAAATCTGGTCTCGATGCTGGGTGGCCGCGTGGCCGAAAAACTCGTGCTGGATGATATTTCCACGGGTGCTTCCAACGATTTAGAGCGCGCTACCGGCCTTGCCCGCGCCATGGTTACGCGCTACGGGTTTTCTGAAAAACTGGGCCCGGTGGTCTACGGGGAGGATCCCGGAGAGACCTTTTTGGGCAGAGACCTCGGCCATAGCCGCAATTACTCTGAGGCGGTTGCCAGCGAGATTGACGCAGAAGTGCGCGACCTGCTGGACAATGCCTTTGAGGGCTGTGAGATCATTTTGCAGGAACATATTGACAAGCTGCACCTCATTGCCTCGAATTTGCTGGAGCGGGAAAAAATCAGCGGGGACGAGTTTAGAACCCTGATGGAGGGCGGCAGCCTGCCACCCATTGACCCCGAGGATAAGGTGTATTTTGATAAAGTTTTAGAAGGGGCCGAAGCCCCGCTGGACGAGGACAAGCGCGAAGCGGTAGAGGCTGTGCGCGAAGCTTTTGAAGGGGGCGAGAGCGAAAGCCCGAATAAAGAGGCTAAAGAGGCCGGGGACGCCGGCGCCCTGCCCACCGGGCAAACCGGAAGCGCCCTGCAAAATGGCCAGGAGAACGCCGAAAAGCGAGACAACCAAGAATAGCCAAAATCTCTCCGCGGGCAAACTTGCCCGCGGAGATTGCATGAGACAATAAGCCCGTACCCTGTTGGTTACACAAATACATATCATGCAAACCACCAATTACAGCATTTGTTCAAATGCTGTAAGGGGCGCCGTTTTGGCGGGGAAGGGGCTGCGGCAAATAGCACGGGCCCTGTAAACATTAGACCAACCACGGAGGAAGAACATGCCCAAAAAGCAAGCTGCAGCATACGATAACGAAAGTATTACCAGCCTGAAAGGGGCCGACCGGGTGCGTAAACGCCCCGGCGTCATTTTTGGGTCCGACGGGCTGGAGGGGTGCGAGCACTCCATTTTTGAAATCCTCTCAAACTCCATCGACGAGGCCCGTGGTGGCTTTGGCGAAACCATCACCGTTACAAAATATAAAGATGGCAGCTATGCCGTAGAGGATTTGGCCCGGGGCATCCCGGTGGATTTTAACCAAAACGAAGGCCGTTATAACTGGGAACTGGTATTTACCGAACTGTATGCCGGCGGCAAATATGGCCAAAATGAGGATGGTTACGAGTACTCGCTGGGTTTGAATGGCCTGGGCCTAACGGCCACTCAGTACGCCAGCGAATGGATGACCGCCGACGTTTGGCGCGATGAGACGCACTACCACCTGGAATTTAAAAAGGGAGAAAACGTTGGGGGGCTGCAAAGCGAGCCCACCCGTTTGAAACGTACCGGCACCCTGATACGCTGGAAGCCCGACCTGGACGTTTTTACCGATATCAACGTACCCCGTGAGTATTTTACCGATATTTTAATGCGCCAGGCCGTTGTAAACGCCGGAGTACGTTTTGTGTTTGAAGATGAGACGGCTGAAGGGGACGCGAAAAAGCAGGAATTTTACTACGAAAACGGCATCAGCGACTTTGTGGAGGAGTTGGCGGGGCAGGACGCCTTTACCCCGGTGATTGCCGTGAATGGCACGGCCGAAGGGCGAGACCGGGAGGACCGCCCCGAATACAAGGTGAAGATGAGTGCCGCATTTTGTTTTTCGAACAAAACGCAGCTGATTGAGTACTACCACAACTCCAGCTTTCTGGAACATGGCGGCAGCCCTGAACGGGCCGTAAAAACGGCCTTTGTAAACCAAATTGACGCCTATCTGCGCCAAAAGGGCATGTATAAAAAAGATGAAAGCCGCATCACCTTTACCGATATTCAGGACTGTTTAATTTACATCTCCTCGTCTTTTTCCACCATCACCAGTTACGAAAACCAAACCAAAAAAGCCATTACCAACCGCTTTATTGCCCAGGCCTTAACCGAGTTTTTAAAGCATAACCTGGAAGTATATTTTATTGAAAAGCCCGACGAGGCCCAAAAAATTGCCCAGCAGGTGCTGGTGAATAAGCAGAGCCGCGAGCACGCCGAAAAAACCCGGCAGAGCCTGAAAAAAACCATCTCCACCCAGATGGACATTGCTAACCGCGTGCAGAAGTTTGTGGATTGCCGCAGCAAGGACCCCGCCCGGCGTGAAATTTACATCGTGGAGGGTGATTCGGCCTTAGGGGCGGTGAAAACCAGCCGGGATTCAGAGTTTCAGGCCATCATGCCGGTGCGCGGTAAAATTCTCAACTGCCTGAAAGCTGACTATAGCCGGATTTTCAAAAGCGAAATCATCACAGATTTGGTTAAGGTACTGGGCTGCGGGGTGGAGCTGAGCGGCGGCAAAAGCCGCAAGGACCTCGCCACCTTTGATATCAACGCATTACGCTGGAACAAGGTGATTATCTGTACCGACGCCGACGTGGACGGTTTTCAAATCCGCACCCTTATCCTCACCATGATTTACCGGCTGGTACCCACCTTGATTACCGAGGGCTATATCTATATTGCCGAAAGCCCCTTGTATGAGATAAACGCCAAGGACAAAACCTATTTTGCCTACAGCGAAAGCGAAAAGGCCGAGATACTGAAAAAAATCCCTTCGGGGGCCAAGGTGGGGCTGCAACGCAGCAAGGGCCTGGGCGAAAACGACAGCGAGATGATGTGGCTTACCACCATGAACCCCGAGAGCCGCCGCCTGATTAAAGTGACCCCCGAGGATGCCGAGCGTACCTCGCAGGTGTTTGACCTGCTTTTGGGCGATAACCTGGCCGGGCGTAAAGAACACATAGCCAAACACGGCTATGAGTATTTAGATGAGTTGGATGTATCGTAAAATTTACCGGCAAATTGCCTGTAAAGCGTTAAAACTTAACATATATAAATGTCGATAATTAATAAAATTATTTACTTAAATGCGGCGGCAGAACGCCCGGCGGTAGCTGCGGATACCCGCCCAAAAGCGAGGAAGAAACTTGGCGAAAAAGAAGAAGAGCGACGGGGCAAAAAAACTCTTACGCCCGCAACTGGGCGATAATGTGGTGATACCCGAGGCGGGTGTGGTGATGGAGACCGGCATTACCCAAACGCTGGAAGATAACTACATGCCCTATGCTATGAGCGTTATAGTCTCACGGGCCCTGCCCGAAATTGACGGTTTTAAACCCGCCCACCGCAAACTGCTGTACACCATGTACGATATGGGGCTTTTAAAGGGGGGCCGTACAAAAAGCGCCAACATTGTGGGGGCCACCATGCACCTAAACCCCCATGGCGACGCCGCCATTTACGATACCATGGTGCGCCTTGCCCGCGGTAACGAGAGTTTGCTGCTGCCCTATGTGGATTCCAAGGGCAACTTTGGCAAGGCCTACAGCCGGGATATGGCCTCGGCGGCCTCGCGCTATACCGAGGCAAAACTGGAGGCTGTGTGCGAGGAGCTTTTTCGGGATATAGACAAAGAGACGGTAGATTTTGTGCCGAACTACGACGCCACCACCGAGGAGCCTACCCTTTTGCCCGTAACCTTTCCCTCCATTTTGGCCAACAACACCCTGGGTATTGCGGTGGGCATGGCCTCCAATATCTGCTCTTACAACCTGGCCGAACTGTGCGAAACTACGGTGGCCCTTTTAAAGGATGAAAACCATGACATCAAAACCACCCTGCCCGCGCCGGATTTTACGGGTGGGGGCACCATTTTGTACAATGAGGCCGAAATAGAAAACATCATTGCCACCGGCCGAGGCTGCGTGCGGGTACGGGCCAAATGGGCCTACCAGCCCGAAGGGAATATGATAGAGGTGACCGAAATTCCCCCCACCACCACGGTGGAAGCCATCATGGATAAAATTCAGGACCTTGTAAAGGATGGCCGGGTAAAAGAAGTAAACGATATGCGCGATGAGACCGACCTGAACGGCCTGAAACTTACCCTGGATTTAAAACGCGGCCAAAACCCCGAAAAATTGATGGCAAAGCTATTGCGCCTTACCCCGCTGGAGGATAATTTTTCGGCCAACTTCAATATTTTAATTGGCGGTATGCCCCGCGTGATGGGCGTGCGGGAGATTTTAACCGAGTGGATGGCCTTCCGCACAGACTGCGTGCGCAGGCGGGTTAGTTTTGAACTGGCGGGCAAAAAAAAGCGGATGCACCTGTTAAAAGGGCTTGCCGCCATTTTGCTGGATATTGATAAAGCCGTGCGGATTGTGCGCGAAACCCAGCAGGACGCCGAGGTCATTCCCAATTTGATGATTGGTTTTGGCATTGATAAAGAACAGGCCGACTATGTGGCTGAAATACGCCTGCGCCACCTGAACCGGGAATATATCTTAAAGCGTACCGAGGAGATTGATGGCCTGGAAGGGGAGATATCCGATTTAGAGGAGACACTGAAAAGCCCCCAGCGCGTGAAAAAGATTATTGTTACCGAGCTGGAAGCCGTAAAGAAAAAATATGCCAAACCCCGCCAAACCGAAATTTTGTATGACCTGCACGAGGAGGAGGCCGAGGCCGAAGAGGACAACTTGCCGGATTACCCCGTGACGGTGTTCTTTACGCGGGAGGGCTACTATAAAAAAATCACCCCGCAATCGCTTAGAATGAGCGGTGAGCAGAAGCTGAAAGAGGGGGATGAGGTGGTGATGCGCCTGGAGAGCCATAACACCGCCGAAATGCTGGTGTTTACAAACCGCTGCCAGGTGTATAAAAGCCGGGTGGGCGAGTTTGAGGACGGCAAGGCCAGCTTGATGGGGGACTACCTGCCCGCGCGCCTCTCCATGGATGAAGGGGAACTGCCCCTTACCCTGGTGCTTACCGATGATTACAGCGGTTTTATGCTTTTCCTGTTCCAAAACGGAAAGGTTGCCAAGGTGCCGCTTAGCAGTTATGCCACAAAACAAAACCGCCGTAAGCTCATCAACGCCTACAGCGACAAAGCCCCCCTGGTATGGCTAGAAAATTTTGCCGAGGAGACCGAGATTGCCATTCAAACCTCGGGCGGGCGACTTTTGCTGGTGGGCACGGCCCAAATTGCACAAAAGACCACCAAAAATACCGCCGGGGTAAATGTTATCACCCTAAAAAAAGGTCAAAGCGTGCGTCTGGTGCAGCGCGCCGGGCAGATGGAACTGCGCGACGAGCACCGCTACCGGGTGCGCAGCCTGCCCGCCGTAGGCGCATTGTTGCGGCCAGAGGATTTGGTAGAGCAGATTACGCTGGAAGCGCCCGACCAATAAGTGGGTGCTTCACCCAACAACTGTTTTTAAAAAAAAAGAAGAGCCCGTGGGGCAAGTGATTTTTTGATGGCTTTAAATGAGGAGTTATTGTGATTGCCTGTAAAAGCGCCTTGCTACTCTGCCACCTTAGCCAGCAAAGCCTGCACCAAAAAGCGCCGGGCGGTGGGGAAGGAGGAGGCACAGGTGGAGAGGGTGAGCATCTTGTCGTCGGCGCTAAGGCGGGTGCTTTCGTCTAGGATAGCCGCCTCGTCCTGGTTTTCTAATATATTCTCCAAATAGGCGGCATAGGCCGTGCCGTCCTCGGGGTTATGGCTGTACAATAGGTGTTCGTCGTTCCACTCATAGGCGGCAAACACCCTGTAGTGCAGTTCTTTTTGGGGCAGGTAAACCACCACCTCGCGGTGGGCGTTAAAAAAAGCCTCCTCCTGGTAGCGATGTACCTGGCTGAACATCTCCCCGCTGAAAGCCTCCATGTTGTGGCCGTAAATCACGGTATGCGGGTCGCTAAAATCGTCGCCATTATAGCTGGCCTGGGTGTATATGGCCCCGTCCAAAGATTCCTGCCCCTGCACATCCCGGCGCAGATAGTAGTCGTCATCTCCGGGTTTGCGCAGTATGGGGTAGTCCACGTTTGTGCCCTCTATGCGTATCCAGGCGTAGATGTCGGGGTTTTGGGCCTGCAGCGCTGTAAAATCAATAGGGGAGCGGTAGGGCTGCGGCAAAGCCAGGGAAGAACTCGGTGGCGTTGAGGAGGAAGCAGGGGCAGGCGGCGGGGGCGGCTGAAGCATAGAAGAGGAAGACGAGGCCCCGCCGCAGGCGCACAGCAGGGCGGCCAAAAGTGTGCAAAGGCCGGGCAATAGGTATTTTTTACGCAACAGGTTTTTTGGCATAAGGGTATCCTTTCGACAGGGGTTTTGGCAAAGGCAGCGCCCGGCTTTGGCCTGTATTTACAGCATTTGTTCAAATGCTGTAGGCGCTGCATTCGGTGGTTTTGTAGGTATTGTAGCATAAATTTGCATGGCGGACATAGGCCCGGCGGAAAACAGCGCAAAAGCACGAAAGAGGCGCCGCCTGGTGCGCTGTACCGGCTAGATTTTATTTGCTTTTTGCCGCAGCGTATGCTATACTTTAGCGTGTAGATTTGTGGAGGTGTGTCATGTCTGTTGTTGAAATCATTGTGGGGTGTGTGGCCCTACTGGTCTGTGCTATCATCACATTTGTTATTCTGATGCAAGATTCCAAGGGCGGCGGCCTTTCCAGCGTCATCACGGGCACCGAGATGATGAGCGGCGAGTCCCGTTCGCGCTCCAAAGAGGCGCGCCAGGCCAAGGCTACCAAGATATTGGCCGTGGCACTGTTTGTTATTATCATTTTGGTAAACGTTATCAGCGCCCTGCGCCCCTAAGTCAATATGCCCTTTAGCGCCTTGAAATGTAAAGTTTCAAGGCGCTTTTTTACAGGTAGGCGGGCCAAAGGCCCATTTTGCGCCAAAGCCGCTTTTTGTTTTGCCAACAAGAAAGGAATTGCTTTATGTCTTTAAAATCTAGCCTGCTAAAAAAGCTGGCCGCAAAAGACGCCTCTGAAAAACAGCTGCGCGCCGCCGTGGGGGCGGACCGCAAAAAGGTGCACCGGGCGCTGTTAGAACTGGCCGATGAGGGCAAGGTGAAAGCCCAAAAGGGGATGTACACTTTGGCCGCCCCAAACGGCGAAGTTTTACGCGGGCAGCTTACCAAGCTGGGGCGCTCGTTTGGTTTTGTGCGCCCGCTGGACGGCAGCGGGGATGTTTTTGTGCCCGGGCACAGCCTGCAAGGGGCCATGCCCGGCGATGAGGTGGAGCTTACCCTGAGCAGTTACCCCCGTTTTGAAAACAGCCGCGAGGGCGAAGTGGACGCCATTATAAAACCCAACAACCAATTGGTGGGCACGGTGCGCATGGAAGATGGCGCCCTGTGCCTTGTGCCCGATAATGCAAAAGATACCCCCCTGAAAATTTTAAAAAGCGCCGACGGCGGTGTAAAAGAGGGGGAAAAGGCCGCTGGGGTTATTTTAGAACGGGGAGAGCGGCATGAGCAGCACCGGGTGGGTATCACCTTGCGCTTTGGCTCGGCCGATTCTGCCCGCCGCTGCGCCAAGGCCATTTTATATGGTGCAGGGGTGGAAAAATCTTTTTCTGCCGAGGTGAAAGAAGAGGCAAAGCAGGTGGCCGCCATGGCCATCACAAAAGAGGAGATGAAAAACCGCAAGGATTTGCGTGGGGAGGCCATCTTCACCATCGACTCCGCCTCCACCAAAGATATCGACGACGCCATCAGCGCAAAACGCGTGCTGGACGGCTACCGCCTCTCGGTGCATATTGCGGATGTGAGCCACTATGTGCGGCCCAAAAGCAAGCTGGACGAAGAGGCTTTTAGCCGGGGAACCTCTATCTACTATGCCGATAGCGTCATCCCCATGTTGCCAAAGCAGCTTTCCAACGGCATATGCAGCCTAAACCCTGGGGAGGAACGCCTGGCGTTTTCCTGCATTATGACGCTGGACGCCGACGCTCGCCTTTTGGACTACCGCTTTTTTAAAACCGTCATCCGCAGCCGGGTTAAGGGTGTGTATGAAGAGATAAACACCCTGTTTGCCGGGGAAGCCGAGGAGGAAACCCTGGCCAAATACGCCGAGGTGCAGGACGGCCTGCTTGTGATGCGGGAGATTTATGAAAAACTGGTAAAACTGCGCGCGGCGCGCGGCAACCTGGAAATTGAGAGCGACGAGCCCAAGCTGACCATAAACGAAGAGGGGCGCTGCACCGGGGTGGAAAAACGCAGCCGGGGCGACGCGGAAAAGATGATTGAAGAATTTATGCTGCTGGCCAACACCTCTGCGGCCCACCAGGCAAGGCGGCTGGATATCCCCTTTATCTACCGTGTGCACGATAAACCCTCGGGTGATAAGCTGGAGAACTTGAAGGCCCTGTTAAAAGCAGCCGGGGTGGAGTACCACTTTGGGGGCGAGGTGCCCACCCAAAAGGAATTGGCCGGGTTGCTGGATAAAACCCGCGGCACAAATTTAGAGCGCCCGGTGCACCAGGGGGTGCTGCGCAGTATGGCAAAGGCCGCTTACGAGCCCCTGCCCAAAGGGCATTTTGGCCTTGCGCTGGAGGATTATGCCCACTTCACCTCCCCCATTCGCCGCTACCCAGACCTTGCCATTCACCGCATTTTGGGCGATGTGGCCGCAGGGGAAAACCCCGCCCAAATCACCAAAAAGTATAAAACCTTCTGCGGGGAGGCCTCGGCCCATTCTTCAGAGTGTGAGGTGAGGGCCCAGCAGGTGGAACGCGCCTGTGACGACGCCTATAAGGCCGAATACATGAAAGCTTACATCGGGCAAGACTTTGACGGTGTGGTCTCCTCGGTGGTGCGTTTCGGCATCTATGTGGAACTGGAAAACAGTGTGGAGGGCCTCATCCACATCAGCCACTTGAGTGAAGGCCATATGGAACTGGTGGAGGGCGTCTCGCTGAGCGACCCACACGCGGGTAAAAGCTACCGCCTGGGCGACACCCTGCGCGTGCGGGTGGCTGGGGTAGATATTTCGCAGGGGAATGTGGATTTTGTATTGGCCGGAGAGCAAATAACCGGCAAATAGCCCTGTGCTTTACGTGGAGAACACTATGCAAACAGCCATTGCCAAAACCATCAGCGACCACCGCAAGGTGGTTCTGATTGTTTTTGATGTACTGGTAGAAATCGTCTGCTACATACTACCCTGGGTGCTCATTCAGGGCCGTGTGGAGATAGACATGTATTTCCCACTGATGGTGGGAAGCTGCTTTTTCTTTGTCTGTTGTTATGAGATTGTGTACGGCCTGATGGGGATGTATGATAGCCTGTGGCGCTATGCCGAAGTGGTGGAGTTTTTCCGCCTGGTTATGGCGTCCCTCATTGCGGTTGGCATCTTTATCCTGGGCTCCTGGCTCATCTTCTATGAGCGCCGGGTGCCTTTTTCCGTCTATTTTTTAAGCGCCATCTTCGCCGTTTCAGTCACGCTGTATTCCCGCCTAACCTACCGCATGTACCGCAACACAAAATTCCAGCGTACCGGCCAAAAAAGGCGGCGGGTGCTGGTGGTGGGTGCGGGCGAGGCCGCCGCCACGCTGATACACGAGCAGAATAAGGACCCCGCCAGCGAGATGAACATCATCTGCGCTGTGGATGACGAAAAAAAGAAGGTGGGGCGCTATATCCTTGGGGTGCAAATTATGGGCACCACCGAGGATATTGAAGAACTGTGCGAGCGCTGCGAAATTGACACCATTGTTATAGCCATAACCGCGCTGGATGACGAGGGCCGCCAGCGGATTTTGACCCTGTGCAACAAAACCAGCTGCAACCTGCGTATGCTGCCCGATATACGCCAGCTCATGGCCGAAGGCGGCGACCTGAGCAGCCGCATACGGGCCGTGAAGGTGGAGGACCTTTTGGGCCGCAGCACCATAAGCCTTTCCCAGCAAACCAGCAGTTTTGTGCGCGGCAAGGTGGTTATGATCACAGGCGGCGGGGGGTCCATCGGCTCGGAACTCTGCCGCCAAATTGCGGGCTATGGCCCCAAACTGCTCATTATACTGGATATTTACGAGAACAACGCCTATGCCATCCAGCAGGAGCTTTTGCGCGAGTATAAAGAAGATCTGCGCCTGGAGGTGATGATCTGCTCGGTGCGCGATTCCAGGAAGATGGACGCGATTTTTGCGCGTTTCCGCCCGCAGGTAGTATTCCATGCGGCGGCCCACAAACATGTACCGCTGATGGAAGATAGCCCCGAGGAGGCCGTAAAAAACAATGTGTTTGGCACCTACAACGCGGCCTTAAGCGCCGACAAATACGGCGCGGAACGCTTTGTGCTCATCTCCACCGATAAGGCCGTGAACCCCACCAACGTGATGGGAGCTACAAAGCGCCTTTGTGAGATGATTGTGCAGTGTATGGCCCAGCGCAGCAAAACCGTTTTTGTGGCCGTTCGCTTTGGCAATGTGCTGGGCTCTAACGGCTCGGTGCTGCCGCTGTTTAAGGAACAAATTGCCGCGGGCGGCCCCCTTACGGTTACCCACCCCGACATTGTCCGCTTTTTTATGACCATTCCCGAAGCGGTGGGCCTGGTGCTAGAGGCGGGCGCCATGGGCAAGGGCGGCGAGATTTTTGTGTTGGATATGGGCGAGCCCGTGCGCATTTTAGAACTGGCGGAAAATCTGATCAAGTTGGCGGGTTTTGTGCCTTATACCGAGATAAAAATTAAGTTTACCGGCCTGCGCCCCGGTGAAAAACTGTATGAGGAACTGCTGATGGACGAAGAGGGCGTGGAAAAAACAGACAACAACAAAATCTTTATCGGCGCGCCTCTGCGCCTGAATCAAGATACTTTTTTTGACCACTTGAAGAATTTGAAAGAGGTTGCCTACGCAAACAACGGCGATGACCTGATTCAGGCGCTGCTGGATATGGTGCCCACCTTCTACCATAACCCATTTGTGAAGGGGGAGTAGCCGGTGTATCCCAAATATATAAAACGAATTGCCGATTTTATTTTGGCTTTTGTGGGCACGGCGGTGCTGGCCATTGTCTTTTTGCTGCTGGCCCTGCTGATTAAAATCGATTCCCCCGGCCCGGTGTTTTTTAAACAGCGGCGGGTGGGCAAAAACAAAAAACTGTTCACCATTTTAAAGTTCCGCACCATGTATGCCGATACCCCAAAAGACGTGCCCACCCACCTTTTGCAAAACCCCGAAAGCCGCATTACCAAAATGGGGCGTTTTTTGCGTAAAACCAGCCTGGATGAACTACCGCAAATTTTTAATATCTTGGCAGGGCAGATGAGCGCTATAGGCCCCCGCCCGGCGCTTTGGAACCAAGATGATTTGATTGCCGAGCGCGATAAATACGGTGCAAATGCCCTTGTGCCGGGGCTTACGGGCTATGCCCAAATCAATGGCCGAGACGAGCTGCCCATAGAGGTAAAAGCCAAACTGGATGGTTACTATGCCCAGCACATCAGTTTTGGGCTGGATGTGAAGATATTTTTTAAAAGCATTGCCGCCGTGCTGGGCGGCAATGGCATAGCCGAGGGCGGGGGCAATGCCACTGAGGGCCCTGCGGCCGATTAGTGGGTTGTTGTTTTTACAGCAAATGAGCAAACTGTAGTTTTCAAAAAGATGGGATAAGAGGCCGATGGATAGGCTAGGCCTTCTCCATCTCATCCAAGGCCTTTTCAGCCATGTCGCGGTTGCCCGTCAGTGCGGCCAGCATCAGCTCATATATTTTATCGCCATGTTCAATAAACTCTTCGCGCACCGCTTCGGCCGTCAGTTTATCGGGCATATACAGTTCCATCAAAAACAGCAGCCCGGCCTCATCGCCAATTTGGCAGCGCACACGCCGTCCATCGGCCTGCTGGGTTACCTCGCAGCCGTGGGCGGCTTTTTTGGCGGTGTACTGCTGGGCGCGTATCACCCCGCGCACGGCGGCGTCCCGCACGGTGCGTGGCAGGTCGCCCGCCAGGGTGCGGGCCACGGTGCGCCCGGTTTCGGTAAGGGTAAAAGCGCCCTCCGCTTCGCAAATCAGGTTTTGCTCCTCCAGCTGGGCCAGGCTTTCGGCCATTACAAAATAGTTGGCTAGCTCTTCACCTATCAGCACCTCTTCCAGGCTTTCCCGCAGTACCTGGCCGCCGGCATTATCTATTAAATAGCACAAAAGAATGCGAATTTCCTTGCCGGTTGTAAGCCCGCCAGGGCGTACCCCCTCGGTAAAGCTGTGTTCTGCCATGTTCTTTTCCCCCTTTTACAAAATGGCGTGTTGCAGTTGTAGCCTTTATAGTATAATATAAACCAGAGGAAAATTACAGAAAAACACGCGAAAACTGGGAAGGAGTACTACCGAGATGGAACGGACCGTGAGTGAGGGAACCCGTGCGCTGCTACTGTGCTACCAGCGCACCGAAAGTACAGACCATATTATCTATACAAAAATGGCAAAGCGCGAAAAAGACGCTGAAAACAAGGCGATTTTGCAAAGAATTGCCGATGAAGAAAAGGAACACGCGCGTATTTTTCAGCGCTATACAGGTAAAACTGTCCACCCAAACCACCTGCACATTTTTTGGTACAGCCTGTTGGCCCTGCTAATGGGCTACACCTTTGTTATCAAATTGATGGAAAAAGGGGAGTACAAAACCACCGGCGCTTACAAAAAACTGGTAGAGGAACTGCCCGAAGTGGAGCGCATTATTGAGCAGGAACAGGCCCATGAGGACAAGCTGGACGCCATGCTGGACGAAGAGCGCCTAAAGCATGTGGGGGATATGGTACTGGGGCTGAACGACGCTTTGGTGGAACTGACGGGCACCATAGCGGGGCTCACCTTTGCACTTGCCAATACGCGGCTTATTGCGCTGTCCGGCATCATAACGGGGGTTTCGGCCACCCTTTCCATGGCGGCCTCCAACTTTTTGGCCAAACGGGCCGAGGGTAACCCCGACGCCCTGAAATCCAGCGTATACACAGGGGTTGCGTACCTGATAACGGTGGTGTGCCTGGTACTGCCTTACCTCATCTTCCCAAACCATCTGTATGCGGCTGCGCTGGCCACCATGCTGGGTGTGGTGGTGCTCATCATCCTGTTTTTCAACTATTATATTGCGGTGGCAAAAAGCGAAAATTTTGGCCGCCGTTTTGGGGAGATGGCGGCCATTAGCTTGGGGGTGGCCGTGATATCCTTTATCATTGGCCTTTTGGTAAAGCAATTTTTGGGTATTGACGTGTAAGCGGTGGAGGGCGAGAGCACTGAAAAAAATCATTCTCATGCCAGATTCATTCAAGGGCACTATGTCCTCGGCCAAGGTGTGTGAAATTTTGGCCGAGGTGGTACGCGCCTATCACCCAAATGCACAAATTGTATCGGTGCCGGTGGCAGACGGCGGCGAGGGAACGGTGGATTGTTTTTTGGCAGCCGCCGGGGGCAAAAAATGTTTGGAAAGGGTGCAAGGCCCCTATGGCCAGCCGGTGGAGGGCTTTTATGGCCTGCTGTGCGGGGGCGAAACCGCCGTGGTGGAAATGGCCGCCGCCGCGGGCCTGCCGCTGGCGGGCCAGAACAAACATCCGGGCAAAACCACCACCTATGGCGCGGGGCAACTGCTTTTGGCCGCCTGTAAAAGCGGTGCCAAAAGGGTGATACTCGGCCTTGGGGGCAGCGCTACAAACGATGGCGGCTGCGGGGCCGCCGCGGCCTGCGGGGTGCGTTTTTTGCGCCAGGGCGGCAAGGCCTTTGTGCCGGTGGGCGGCACCCTACACGAGATAGCCCACATCGATACAGCCGGCCTTGTACCCGAGGTGAAAAGTGCCATCATTACGGGCATGTGCGATATTGATAACCCCTTGTGCGGCCCCGAGGGGGCGGCCGCCGTGTTTGGCCCCCAAAAAGGAGCCGATGCCGAAACCGTAAAGCTGCTGGACGAAGGGCTGTGTCATCTGGCGGCAGTAATAGAACGAGACCTTGGACGAAAAATTTTAGAGGTGCCCGGCGCCGGGGCCGCAGGGGGAATGGCCGGCGGTTTGCTGGCCTTTTTGAATGCCGAACTGCGCATGGGCATTGATGCGATGCTGGAAGCCGTGAACTTTACGCGGCTGCTGAAAGATGCCGATTTGGTGATTACCGGCGAGGGGAAGCTGGACGGGCAGAGCCTGCGCGGGAAGGCAGTGCTGGGGGTGGCCCGTGCGGCCCAAAAACAAAATGTACCTGTGGTGGCCCTGGCAGGCGTGCTGGGCGATGGCGCAGGGGAGATTTACGCACAGGGGGTAAACGCTGTGTTTTGCACAAACCGCGCCGGTTTGCCCTTTGAAGCCTTGCAGGGCCGGGCCGAAGAGGACCTGCGCCAAACCGCCCAGGACCTGATGCGGTTTTACAGCCTTGCCAAAGGGATAGAAGCGGCGCAGCTGCTCTAATGCCCACATCTCTACCCGCCACGCGCACAGGGGGCTTTGCATATGCCACTGGTTAAGCCTGTATGGATGTGCTATTTTGGTTGAAATTGCCGGTAAAAAACGGCAGGATACACCTTTGCAAAGTTTCTTCCCTGTGAATGCGCTTGACTTAGCCCCCGCCGGCAGACTATGATAAAAGAGGTTTTTTGCGTATACCTTGCGATATAAAAGGAGAATGGCGCCCATGCAGTGGAGAGGCCTGAACGAACTTCGCGAGAGTTTTCTCTCGTTTTTTGAATCCAAACAACATCTGCGTATCAAAAGTTTTCCGCTGGTTCCAAACGGCGATAAAAGCCTTTTGCTGATTAACAGCGGCATGGCCCCGATGAAAAGCTGGTTTTTGGGCACCGAGGAACCGCCCAGCCATCGGGTAACAAGTTGCCAAAAGTGCATACGCACACCCGATATTGAGAGCGTTGGCATCACCAGCCGCCACGGCACCTATTTTGAGATGCTGGGCAACTTCAGCTTTCAAAACTATTTTAAAACTGAGGCCATCGCCTGGGCTTGGGAGTTTTTTACCAGCGAAGAATGGATGGGCCTGCCAAAGGAAAAACTGTATATTACGGTGTACCAAGAGGACGACAACGCCTATGATATCTGGACAAAAGAGATAGGGATTGCACCCGACCACATGGTGCGCCTTGGCAAAGCGGATAACTTCTGGGAACACGGCAGCGGCCCCTGCGGCCCCTGTAGTGAAATTCATTTCGACCGCGGGCCGCAGTACGGCTGTAGTAAGCCAGGCTGCGCCCCCGGCTGTGACTGTGACCGTTTTATGGAGGTGTGGAACCTCGTTTTTACAGAGTTTGACTCAGACGGTGCAGGGCATTATGAAAAACTGCAAAAGCCCAATATCGATACCGGCATGGGCCTTGAGCGGCTGGCCTGTGTCGTCCAAGGGGTGGATAACCTGTTCGAGGTGGACACCATCCGCAGTATTTTGCAGCAGGCAGAAAAACTTTCGGGCAAAACCTATGGCGATGACCGTCATACCGATATCTCCATCCGCGTAATTACCGACCACATCCGCTCCACGGTGTTTTTGGTGGGCGATGGGGTGCTGCCCTCGAACGAGGGGCGGGGCTATGTGTTGCGCCGGCTTTTACGCCGCGCTGCCCGCCATGGCCGGATGATTGGTATCAAAGGCCCCTTCCTTGTGGAACTGGCCGAGACGGTCATCACCCAAAACGAGGGGGCCTACCCCGAACTGCGCGAAAACGAGGCCTATATCAAAAAGAATATCGGCGCTGAGGAAGAGCGCTTTTCTCGCACCATCGACCAAGGCCTCTCCCGCTTAAGCGACATTTTGGATAACCTTGCCGGGGTGGCCGCCAAGGGAACCGAGCGCATTTTATCGGGGCTGGAAGCCTTCCGCCTGCACGATACCTTTGGCTTTCCGCTGGATTTAACGCGGGAAATTGCCGAAGAAGCCGGTGTAAAGGTGGATATTTCCACCTTTAAAGCGGAACTGGAAAAACAGCGAGAAAAAGCACGGCAAGACAGACTTTCGCGGGATATTTCGGGTTGGGAGGCCAGCCTGTTTGCCGAACTTTCGGCCCCGGAAACCGAATTTGTAGGTTATGACACCCTGGTACAGGAGGCGAAGGTGCTGGCCCTGGCCGACGGGGAGGCCCTGCTGGAGGCCATTGCCACCGACGAAGGGGCCAAGGAGGGTGTTTTGGTTATTTTAGATAAAACCCCTTTCTATGCCGAAAGCGGCGGCCAGGTGGCCGATACCGGCACCCTCACCGGCGGCGGGGCGCGGCTGGCTGTGCTGGATGTGAAAAAGACCGAAGGGGGATATTTTGTACACACCTGTACCCTTTTACAGGGTGTGGTGCGCGTGGGCGAAACCCTGCTGGCCGAGGTGGACGCCCCCCGCCGCAGGGCTATTATGCGCAACCATACCTCGGCCCACCTTTTGCAGCGGGCACTGCGCGAGGTGCTGGGCGAGCATGTACATCAGGCCGGCAGCTATGTGGACGATGAACGGATGCGCTTTGACTTTAGCCACACCCAGGCCATGAGCGGTGAGGAGTTACAGGATACAGAGCGGCTTGTGAATAAAATCATCTTTGACGCCCTGCCCGTAACCGTAAAATCCCTGCCCATTGAGGAGGCCAAAAAAATGGGCGCCCTGGCCCTGTTTGGCGAAAAATATGGCGACACCGTGCGTGTGGTGGACGCCAGCGGCTGGAGCACCGAGTTCTGCGGCGGCACTCATGTGTCCAACACCTCGCTTTTGGGCTGCTTTAAAATTTTATCAGAATCCTCGGTGGCGGCGGGGGTGCGCCGGATTGAAAGCACCACGGCCTACGGGGTGTTGCGTCATTTGCAGCAGCGGGAAGAAATGCTGGCTGCAACCGCCCAAACCCTGAAAGCCGGAAATGTGGCCGACCTGCCCGCCCGCGCAGCCGCCGTGATGGGCGAGGTGAAAAACCTGGAGAAGGCCCTGGATGAAGAAAAAGAGCGCAATGCCGCATTCCAGGCCAAAAACCTTTTCCAAAATGCCATTGATGTGGATGGCGTGCAGATTATCACCCTGTTTATGAGCGGCACCTCACCCGACGCGCTACGCAAGATGAGCGATATGGCGCGCCACAACCGCCCCGCCGCAGTGGGGGCCCTTTGTGGTGAGCAGGATGGAAAAATAAGCCTGGCTGTTTGCTGTGGGGCCGAGGCCGTGGCCCGCGGGCTGAAAGCGGGCGATTTGATAAAAAAAATAGCCGCCATTGCCGGGGGTTCGGGCGGTGGTAAGCCAGAATTTGCCATGGCGGGCCTGAAGGACAAAACCAAGGTGGATGAGGCGCTGGAAGCCGTGCCCGACATCGTGCGCAGCGCCCTGCAAAACCGATAATTTTTTAGCCATGAGGAGGGGAGTAAAGTGCCCGATTGCCTGTTTTGCAAAATTGCGAACAAGGAAATTCCCAGTATCATCGTATATGAGGATGATGAGGTGTTGGCCTTCCGGGATATCGACCCCAAGGCCCCCAGCCACATTCTGCTCATCCCCAAAAAACACATCGATTCCGCCGCCTGCCTAAGCCAGGCCGATGGCCCATTGCTGGGGCGGATGTTTGCCGCCGCCGCACAACTGGCCGAGGAGGAGGGCCTCAGCGGGGGCTGGCGCATTGTCTCCAACGTGGGGCAGGACGGCGGCCAAAGCGTGGGGCATCTGCACTTCCACCTGCTGGGTGGCCGTGCACTGGGCTGGCCTCCGGGCTAGCGGCCAATACTCTGCTTATTTCTAAGAGGTATTTATTCTGTTCTTATTAAACCGTAAAGTAGCCGTAAAGTATGAAAGGGGCAAACCCATATGCCGGAAACGTATAAATTGGAAGTGGCCGGAATTACCCGCGAGCTTCGCATCTGCAAAATTAGCGAGGAACTCTCTATCGCCGCCTTCATCATGTTTGGCGATGTGGAACTTACCATTGCCTGCGCCGAAGAACTGCTGCGCCGCGCACCCGCTTTTGATGTGATTGTGACTGCGGAGAGCAAGGCCATTCCCCTGGCGTATGAGATGAGCCGCCAGAGCGGGAAAAGATACATCCCGGCGCGCAAGGGCAAAAAGCTGTACATGCAGCAGCCGGTGGTGGTGGAAGTACAGTCTATCACCACAAAAGAGGTGCAAAGCCTTTGCATTGATAAACCCGACCTTGACTATTTGAACGGAAAGCGTGTGCTGATTGTGGACGACGTGATCAGCACAGGGGGCTCGCTGCTTGCCATGGAGGCCATTGTGGAAAAAAGCACGGCCACCATTGTGGCGCGCGCCGCCGTTTTGGCCGAAGGGGACGCCGCAAAACGCAAAGACATATTGTTTTTGGCGCCGCTTCCCCTCATCCAGTAAACCGGCGGTATGCGGCGTCCGCTTGCGGTTTTTGGCCTTGGTTTTTTGCTTGCCCTGCTGGCGGCCTCCTGGTTGCCGGCGGGGTTTCTGTTCCCCTTGGGGGCCGTTTTGGCCCTTGTGGCAGGGCTGGGGTTTTTGTGGTTGCGCAAAAGGCCGCAGGCCTTGGTTGGGCCGCTGCTTTTGGCCGCCACCGGGTTTGCCTTTTTGTATACGCTGGCATACCAGCAGGTGTTTGTAAGGCCGGTACAAGCTTTGGCCGGGCAAACGCAGACGGTTACGGCCCGTGTGGAGGATAGCCGCCCCGGCTATGGGGAGGAGAGATACACCTTGAACCTTACCGTGCTAACGCTGGCGGGGCAAACGCCCAAAGCGCCCATAAAGCTGCAGGTGTATGACCTTCCCCCAGCCGCCATTGGGGAGGTTTTGCGGCTGGAGCTAAGCTTCCGCCCCTTGGCAGGGCGGGATGACATTGCCTACAACCACGCCAAAGGAATATATATAAACGCCCAAGCACAAATAGTGGAAACAATAGGGGAGCAAACCACCTTTTTGGGCCAGATGCGCCGCTTAAAATATGTGGCGGCTGAAAATATTGGCGCCCGCCTGCCCCGGCGGCTGGCCTCGGTGGCGGCAGCCATGGCCCTGGGCGACAGGCGCAATTTAAGCAGCGCTACAACCGAAGCCTACCGTATGGCGGGCCTCTCGCATATGCTGGTGGTTTCGGGGCTGCACCTCTCCATCCTAACAGGCGCTGTGTACGCGTTTTGCAGGGCGGTTTTGCGCCGCAAAAGGCTGGTGGCGGTTTTTTCCATGGCGGCGGTGTTCCTGTTTATGGCCTTTACGGGCCTCACCCCGTCTATTCTGCGCAGCGGCATAGCCTGCCTTCTTGTGTACGGGGCGGTTCTGTTTGGCCGCAAGGCCGATGTATACACCTCCCTTGGGCTGGCCGGGTTGTTGCTCTGCCTACAAAACCCTTTTGCCGCAACCGATGCGGGTTTGCAGCTTTCCTTCACGGCCACGCTGGGCACCTTGTTGGGGGCGCAATGCGCCGCAAAGCTTGGCCGCCATTTTGGAGATGGGCCCCTGGCATTTTGGCAAAAAGCCCTGTTGCGGCTGGGGCAGCTTGCGGCCGTGCCAAGCTGCGTCACCCTGGCAACCCTGCCGGTTGTGGCGCTAAACAGCTTTGGGTTCTCGTTGCTGGCGCTGCCCATGAATCTTTTGGCCGTGCCGCTGTTAAGCCCCATTCTGCTTTGCGGCTTTGCGCTGGCTTTGCCCACCGGCCTGCCGGTGCTGGAGTTTTTCCTCCGTCCATTTGCCCTATTGGGCGGCTGGCTGCTGCACCTTTTGGAGCTGCTTACCGGCTTTGCCGCCTCGCTGCCGGGGTTGTACATCACTGTGGGCGGCCTGTTCTTTTTCACCGCCATTTTACTGGCCTACCTGCTTTTGTGGCTGGCCCTGCGCACCCCCTACCGCAAAACCTATGCCGTGGCGGCGGCCCTCACCCTGCCGCTGGCCCTTGCCTTGCACTTTTATTTGGATAAGGATACCGTGCGCATTGGCCTTGTGGGCAGCGGCCCCGGCGCGGCCGTGGTGGTAAGCCAGGGTGGTAAGGGTGTGGTTTTATACCGCAGCCGCCTTGCGGCAAACGAGGCAGAGCGGGTGTTTGCCCGGCAAAACCTGCGCCAATGCGTGCTGTTTTTGGATATGCGGCAAAACCCACAAAGCACCGAGTACGTGGCGCTTTTCCGCCCCGAGGCCGTGTATGCGCCCGCAGAAGAACTGCGTTACCGGGAGATATTTTCTCCCCTGCCGGATGTACAGGTGTACCTGCAGGCGCAGGGAGAGGGGCAGATAGCCTGCCTGGATATAGAGGGCTATAAGCTGGCCTTGGTTGCGGGCGGCGCAGACCTTAGGGCCTATCCTGCGGTGGATGTGCTCATCCCTTCAAATGGCGCAGTGGAGGGGGAATATGGGCTGTTGTTTACAGCCTCGGCAACGCCCGAATGGGCGGACGCCCAAAAAGAGGTTTTGTACAGCGAGGGGAACGCCCAGCTCTGCATCCGGCCGGGCAAAAGCGTAATTTATAGGGAGAGCGATCATGACATCTTTGCTTAATAAACTGGAAAAACAGTGGGACGCCTTGCAAAACGGCGGTGTCATCTATTTTTCCGCCACCGACGCAGGGCTGCTGCGAGAGGGGGAAAAGGCCGTTTCCCAGCGCTGGAAAGACGAGGGAAAAGAGGCCCCCACCCGCCTGGATGGCCCCCAGCCGGACCTAGGTGAGTTGATTGCCGCAGCAGGGGCCATCTCGCTATTTGGGGGTACACGGCAGGTGATACTGCGAGAGTTAGCCCCCGCCTCACTCAGCGACAAAGACGCCAAGGAACTAACCGAACTGTTTGGCGATTTGGAGAATGCCCTGCTGCTGGTTACGGCGCTGCACAAAGATAAAAGGGCGGCGGGCAGCAAAAAGGCCAAGATGCTGTTTGAAGCCGCCGCCAAAAGCGGCTTCGCGGCCGAACTGCAGCCCCCCACCAAACAGGAAAATTTGGCCTTTTTACAGCAAACAGCCCAAAACTGCGGCGGCGCAGGCTTTGCGCCCGGTGCCGCCGAGGAACTGCTGGAGCGCTGTGGCCCCAGCCGCCCCCTTTTGCAAAACGAGACCGAGAAATTGGCGGCCATCTCGGCCTATGGACAGATTGCGTGCCAAACGGTGCGGCGGTACAGTGTCAACAACATCGAGGCCGACGTCTTTGAACTCGTGCGGCTTATTACGGCGGGCCGCCGTGGCCCCGCACAGGAAAAACTGGCCGAACTGTTTGAGCTGCGGCATGAGCCCGTGGCCATTACGGCGGCGCTGGGGGGCAGTTTTGTGGATATGCTACGGGTACGCACCGGGGCCGAATGCCGCAAAGCTCCCGCGGCCGTTTTTACGGATATGGGCTACAAAGGCAGCGATTACCGCTTGGTAAAAGCCAAGGAGAACGCCCAGCGCTATTCCACAAAAGCCCTGGAACAGGGGGTGCTGGCCCTGGCAAAGCTGGATAGAGATTTAAAAAGCAACCCCTTAAGCGACAAAAACATTTTATTACAGGCTGCAGTTGAGGACCTCATTCGCCTGCGGGAGGGGCCCTAATGCGGCTGCGCTTACGCCAGGTTGTGGTGGTGGAGGGCCGTTACGACGCCGCAGCCGTGGCGGGCCTTGTCGATGGCCTCATCCTCACCACCGATGGTTTTTCCCTGTTTTCCAGCCAGGAGAAAAAAGACCTGCTGCGCTGCCTGGGCCGCCAGCGCGGTCTGCTCATTTTAACCGATTCCGACGCGGCGGGTTTTCGTATACGGCACTATGTGGAAAAAATTTGTGCGGGCTGTCAGATTTGGCACGCCTACATCCCCGCTTTGCCCGGTAAGGAGCGCCGCAAAAGCGCCCCCGCCAAGGAGGGCACCCTGGGGGTAGAGGGGATGCGCCCCGAGGTGCTTTTGCAGGCCCTGCAAAGGGCCGGGGTTTTGGGGCCGGGGGAGGGTGCGGCGGCTGATTCGGCCGAAGGGCCCCAAGGGTTTACCGCAAAACAGCCCATAGGCTATACTGAACTGTTTGAGATGGGCCTTTCGGGCGGGGAGGGCAGTGCCGAGAGACGCCGTAAACTATTAAAGCGGCTGGGCTTGCCCGCCCGCCTTAGCAAAAAAGCGCTTTGCCAGGTGCTTAGCGCCCTGTATACAAAAAAAGAGTTGGAGGCATATATGAGGGAGGAAAAACCTGCCCTGTTTTGGGATTTTCACGGTACGCTCAGCCTGCCGGACGTGGTTTGGTATGACGCTGCCATGGAGGCCGCCGCTGAGGCCCTGCCCGAAAAACCGCTGAGCCGGGGGGTGCTGGAGGAAAACCTGCACGGGCAGTGCCTGCCCTGGTGGAGCGTACCCAGCCGCGATACCCGCCATTTGCAGGCCCCCGGCGCCTGGTGGGCCCACTGCGAAAAAGAGTTTGCAAAAATGTTTGTGAACTGTGGGTTTACACAGCCTGAAGCGGCCTTGCTTGCGCCCCTGCTGCGGGAGAAGGTTTTGCAGCCGGGCCGCTATACGCTGTATCCAGACGCAATACCCACCCTGCAAACGCTGCAAAGCCGGGGCTACCGGCACTACCTGCTCTCCAACAACTACCCCGAACTTATGGAGATTGCAAATGCCCTTGGGCTCTCGCCCTATCTCAGCGGGGTGGTGGTTTCGGCCCTGGTGGGCTATGATAAGCCAAGGGTAGAGATATTTGAGGCGGCCAGAAGCCTTGCGGGAAGGCCCCAAAGCTGCTGGATGATAGGGGATAACCCCGAGGACGATATTGCGGGGGCAAACCGGGCCGGGTTTACCTCGGTGTGGGTACACCCAAAACCCGGCGGCAAAGCAAGTGCAAGCCACACCTTGCAAAATTTGGCGGAACTATTGCCCTTACTGCCCTAAAGGGTTTTGGTTTTCTCAGGAAGGGCCCAGGCGCATACAATCGTCCGCAGCTGGGGGGCTTATTCAAAACTCCGGCATTTTGGCCATCTTGGGTGCTTAGGCCCGCTTTACATCAGGGCGGTTCTATTGTAAAATGTTAAGAAGAAGCGAAACGACTGTAAAACAGAGGTAAAGGCGGGGTGAAAGGCCTGAAAGCAAAATATAAACGGGTTCTCTTAAAACTATCCGGCGAGGCGCTGGCGGGAGATAAAAGCTTTGGCATCGATGTGGAAACCGTAAAAACCATCTGCGGCGGAATAGCCAAAGCCCACAAAACCGGGGTGGAGATGTCCATTGTGGTGGGCGGGGGCAACTTTTGGCGGGGCCGCAGCGGGGGGGATATGGAACGTACCCGCAGCGACCAAATTGGAATGTTGGCCACCGTTATGAATGCCCTGGCCGTGGCCGATGCCTTGGAACAATACGGCCTTGAGGTGCGGGTGCAAACCGCCATACCCATGCAGGCCGTGGCCGAGCCCTACATCCGCAACAAGGCGCTGCGGCATATGCAGCATGGGCGCATTGTAATTATGGCCTGTGGCACGGGCAACCCCTATTTTTCCACCGATACGGCCGCAGCGCTACGCGGGGCGGAGATCAACGCGGATATTGTGCTAAAAGCCACCATGGTGGATGGCGTATACGATAGTGACCCCAAGAAAAACACCGATGCCAAGCGCTATAAAAGCCTGCCCTTTAGCCAAGTGCTGGAAAAACGCCTGGCCGTTATGGATTCCACCGCGGCCACCCTTTGCTGGGATAACCGCCTGCCGCTGTATGTGTTTGACCTTTCTGACCCGGAAAATATCTGCCGCGCCGTGTTGGGCGAGGATATTGGCACCCTGGTGGAGCCCTAAAAATATCTGCAAAAGACCGATAAAAACGGTTATAACACAGTGGACGTTTCGCCGTGTTTCATTTAGCGCAAAATGGTATGCTATTTGCCAATTAGACGGGCGGTTGGCACCTGTGTTAACGCGCCCCAGAACAAAGGAGTGTACATAATGGCCAGTGAGCAGACAAAACCTTATGCGGAAAGAATGGATAAAGCCCTGGGCCACCTGGCCAAAGAACTTGGGGCCATCCGCGCAGGGCGGGCCAACCCCGCCGTATTGGATAAGCTAGTAGTGGATTATTATGGAACCCCCACCCCGGTGGCCCAGGTGGCCGCAGTTTCGGTGGCGGAGGCCCGCGTCCTCACCATTGCCCCCTGGGACGCCTCCCTTATCCGCGCCATCGAAAAAGCCATTCTCACCTCGGATATTGGCATCAACCCCACAAACGACGGCAAACTCATCCGCCTGGTGTTCCCCTCGCCCACAGAGGAGCGGCGTAAACAACTGGGCAAGGACGTTTTAAAGCTGGGCGAAGAGGCGAAGGTGGCCGTGCGCAATGTGCGGCGCGAAGCCATAGACGCCTTTAAAGCCCAGAAAAAAAAGAGCGAGATTACCGAGGATGATTTGAAGGAACTGGAACACGAAGTACAGAAATTGACCGATAAAAACACTGCGGAGGTGGACCATATGTGTGAGGAAAAGAACCGGGAGATTATGGAAATTTAAACCGCCTACAGCATTTGTTCAAATGCTGTAATTGCATACAGCCAACGCAGCCGCCAGGTGCCGCGCATGGAGCGCGGCACCTTCTATATAAAAAGCAGGGGTAGTATTGCAGAAAGGACATTCGCCTATGCAGGAAAATACTTTGGCCACGGGCCTTTCCATTGGAATTATTATGGATGGCAATGGACGCTGGGCCAAAAAACGAGGTTTGCCACGCACGGCCGGGCATAAAAAAGGGGCCGATGTTTTTGAGGATATCACCCGCTATGCAAACCAGCAGAAGGTGGCGGCCATCTCTTTCTATGCCCTCTCCACCGAAAATTGGGCCCGCCCCAAAGAGGAACTGGACTTTATTATGAGCCTGTTTGGCGCCAGCCTGAAACGGATGTACCGGTTTATAAAAGAGAACAACAAGGTGGTTTTTTTGGGGGAGCGCAGCGTGCTGCCCGCCGAACAC
The DNA here is from genome assembly GCA_964550985.1 of uncultured Oscillospiraceae bacterium. Lineage (GTDB taxonomy): Bacteria > Bacillota > Clostridia > Oscillospirales > Ruminococcaceae > JAAYCI01. The sequence continues at coordinate 29,254 of CAZKBM010000006.1, read as the reverse complement.
CAGGAGATGATGCAGGATATTGAAGAAAAAACCCAAAATCGCACGGGCATGGTGCTGAATGTGGCCGTAAACTACGGTGGCCGCCAGGAGATTGTACGGGCGGCCAAAGCCCTGGCAGAAGAGGTAAGGCAGGGGAAGTTGGCCCCCGAAGACATGGATGAGGCCTGTGTAGAACAGCATCTGTATACCAAAAACCAGCCCATGCCCGATTTTATTCTGCGCACTTCGGGCGAACAGCGTATCTCAAATTTTTTGCTTTGGCAGTGCGCCTACGCAGAGTTTATAACAACCGATGTTTTTTGGCCCGATTTTACCCGGAAAGATTTTGACGAGGCCGTGGCCGCCTACCATAAGCGCGACAGGCGCTTTGGGGGGCTATAGCGCTTTTGGTTTGGCAGTTTACCAAAAAAACGCCTTATGGCTTTTTGGGAAGAATTGTACTTGGTGGCAGAGACAGGCATATATAGCGGGCTGGGGCAGCGGGGAGGAAACCAGATGAAAACTAGGGTAATTACAGCGGTGGTGGGCATTGTTTTGCTTGCCTTGGCGCTTTTGTTATACGACACCATTATTTTTAACCTTGTATTTGCCGCCGTTTGCCTTGTGGCCATACACGAAATTTATGCCGCTTTCCGTTTTGGCAAAAAAAGCATCTACCTCTATATCGGCTTTGTACCCCTCACCCTCATCCTTATGCTGTCAGACTATCTGCGCGTGCGCGTTTGGCTGGAGCCCGTAGCCTACCTGTTCGCCCTGTTTTTGGCGCTCTGCGTTATCTTGAACTGCCAAACCGTCAACTTTGCAAAGCTAAGCGGCATGTCGGTGTTCTCTCTCATTGTATTGCTATGCTTTTACTCGCTCATCCACCTAAAGTTTTTACTGCCCAGCAGCCAGTTTGGCTACGATGCCATCTACTTTTTGGTGCTGATTTTGGGCTATGCCTGGGGGGGCGATACCTTTGCCTACCTTGTGGGCCGGGCCTTTGGTAAACACAAGCTTGCCCCAAAGGTAAGCCCCAATAAAACGGTGGAAGGCGCCGTGGGCGGCGTACTGGGCAGTATGCTGGTGGGGGTGCTCATCACGTTTTTCTATGTGACGTTTTGGCATGATGCCATGCCCTGGAATGGGGTGAGCAATGTGTACTATCTGCTGGTGGCCCTGTTTGGCATACCGGCGTCGCTATTGGGCATGGCGGGCGACCTTTTTGCCTCGGCTGTGAAGCGCCAGTGTGAAATTAAAGACTACGGCACCATCTTCCCCGGCCACGGCGGAATATTGGACCGTTTTGACAGTGTGATGTTCATAGCCCCCCTTGTGGTGATTGCAGTGCGGGTGGTATTCTACTACTTTTTACGGTGAAAAAAATGGCAAAAACCATAGCGTTACTGGGTAGCACAGGCTCCATTGGCCTGCAAAGCCTTGAGGTGATACAGCAGCTTGGCTACCGTGTAGCGGCCCTGGCCGCGGGGAAAAATACCGAAGTGCTGCTGCGCCAGGTGCGGGCCTTCCAGCCCGATATTGTGGCCGTGGCACAGGAAGAGGCCGCCCAAAAAATAGAAGGGGAATTGGCGGCAATGCCAAAGCCGCCGGTTTTGCTGCGGGGCAAACACGCCGCCCGCAATGCCGTGGCCGAAAGCGGGGCCGACATGGTACTAAACGCCATTGTGGGTATTGCCGGGCTGGACGCCACCCTTACGGCCCTTGCCGGGGGCATGGATGTGGCCTTGGCCAACAAAGAGAGCCTGGTGACGGGCGGCCAGCTTGTACTGAAAGAGCAAGAGCTGCACGCCGCGGCCCTTTTGCCGGTGGATAGCGAGCACAGCGCCATCTTTCAGTGTTTGCAGGATGCGCACTCGGCCAAGGCGCTGCACAAAATTATTTTAACGGCAAGCGGGGGGCCCTTTTATGGCAAAACCGCCGCTGAGCTGAAGGCGGTGAGCCCCAGCGAGGCATTGCGGCACCCCAACTGGGATATGGGCAGCAAAATCACCATCGATTCAGCCACGCTGATGAATAAGGGCCTTGAGTTTATTGAGGCCATGTGGCTGTTTGGCCTGCCCCCAAAGCAGATTGAAATTGTGGTACAGCGGCAGAGCATCATCCATTCCATGGTGGAGTTTGACGACCACTCGGTGCTGGCGCAACTTGGGGCGCCGGATATGCGCATTCCCATCCAGTATGCCCTCACCTGGCCAAACCGCCTGCCGGGCAATGCCCCCGCGCTGGATTTTAAAACCCTGCAAAAGCTGGATTTTGGCCTTGCGGATGAAAAAACCTTCCGCTGTTTGGCCGCTTGCAAGGCCGCAGCGGCCAAAGGGGGGCTTGCCCCTTGTGCGGCCAACGGCGCGGGCGAAGAAGCCACAGCCTTATTTTTGCAAAACCGTATCTCGTTTTTGGATATTGGCCGCCTGGTGGAGGGCTGCGTACAGGCCGAAAGTTACGCCGGCGCCTACACCCTTGCCGATGTATACGAATGTGATAAAGCCGCCCGCAGTTATGTGCGCGGGCATCTATAAAGGGGAGATACCATGCAACTTTTTAATGCCGGCACATTCTTTACCAAAATTGCCCAAGAGGACGTGATGAGTGTTGCCAACGACCCAGAAGCATTTAAGGAGAAATTAATAGAAATTAAGCTGAATATTTTAAAAGCTTTTCATTTACAGGTTTTGAACCTGCCGCAGGATTTTACCAAAACCTCCTATGTCATTGCCTCAAACCATTTAACCGATGCCGATGCGCCGCTTTTTATGAGCTATTACTACCAGCTGATGCACAGCGTGCTAAAAGGGTATCCCCAGCTTTTTGTGTTTGCCAAGGAAAACTGTTTTAACGGGGTTTCCATACCCAAGCAGTTTTTGCCCGTGCTGGATACCGAAAAGGTGATAGCCGTGGACCGTACCAGTGCAAAAGGCTCGATGGAGGCGATAAAAGTAGCCGAAAAATGGTTTGCCGAAGGGGAGAAACCGCGCCATTTTTTGCTGTTTGCCCAGGGCACCATTTACGATATTAACAAAGATAAAGCCGAGGATATTGAGCGGGGGGCCTTTTGGTTGGCCCGCAAACTGGGCATACCGGTTTTGCCCGCTTTCATAGAACAAGCCGTGGAAGGGGAGGAAAACCGCCTGATTTTTGGTGAGCCGATCTCCATTCCCAAAACCTGCCGCAATTTGGATGAGCCCAAACAATTGTGGCTGGAAAGGGTGATAAGCGCCCAAAATAAACTGAAAACATTGACGGGCGTACCGGCCAGAGAGGCCATGCTGGACGCGGAACACCAAACGAGAAAGCGTTTTAAAAATAAATAAGCATAAATGCACAGATTCACCCGTTTTGCAGGAAAGGAAGTTCCATGAATTTTGTCATTATGATATTGGTGGCCTTGCTGGTTTTTGGGGCGGTTATTTTCATCCATGAACTGGGGCATTTTTTGGTTGCCAAAAAAAGTGGCATTAAGGTAAATGAATTTGCCCTGGGTATGGGGCCAACCTTATTCAGCTTTACCAAAGGCGAGACAAAATATGCCCTGCGGCTTTTGCCCATTGGGGGCTTTGTAAGTATGGAAGGGGAGGACGAGGAGAGCGACGAGCCCCGCGCCTTTACCCGTGCGCCTATTTATAAACGTATGGCCGTTATTGTGGCGGGTGCAATTATGAATTTGCTGCTGGGCTTTGTGGTGCTGCTTATTTTGGTAAGCACCGGCGGGCCCATTGCCAGCCGCACCGTCTCCCGCGTGTACGATGAGAGCACCGGCCTAAAGGTGGGCGATGTATTTTTAGAGATCAATGGCCGCAAATGCTTTACCATGAACGATATGATGTATGAGTTTGCCCGCACCCAAAACGGCAGTTTTGATTTACTGGTGCGGCGCGATGGGGAAAAGGTACAGCTAAACGGCGTAAGCTTCCCCATGGCCGAGGCCGTAGATGAGGCAACGGGCGAAGTGGTGATGGATGAGACCACAGGGAAGCCCTATGTCTACCTCGATATCAGCTTTGCGGTGTTGCCGCTGGATAAAAATGTATTTACCGTTATTCAGCAGGCTTTTTTTGAAACGCTCTCCTCCGGCAGGGCCATTGTGCTCTCCCTGGTCGATCTCATTGCGGGCAGGCTGCCCATCAACAACCTATCGGGCCCGGTGGGCATTGTAGAGCAAATTGGCAAGGCGGCTTTGGTAAGCTGGCGCAGTGTTTTAAACCTACTTGCGCTCATCACCATCAACCTGGGCATCGTAAACATGCTGCCCCTGCCCGCCTTGGATGGCGGCAAGGCACTGCTTTTGCTGGTGGAGGGCATCCGCCGCAAACCCATGAACCAAAAGTGGGAAATTGCCATCAATGCCACGGGCCTTGTGTTGCTGATGGGTCTTATGGTATTTGCCACCTTTAACGACATTGTACGCCTGGCCAGCTAAGGCGACGGAAACCCTGATGCAAAGCCCGCTAAAGTTTTCAAAAGCCTGTATGGCCAATTTTTCAAAAAAAGGATATGGAGAGTTAAGTGCAAAGACGAGAGACAAAACCCGTAAAAATTGGCGCAGTACCTGTTGGCGGGGATGCACCTTTGGCTGTACAAAGTATGCTAAGCGTGCCCTCTGCCGATATAGAGGGCAACCTGCGCCAGGCGCAAAGGCTGCAAGAGGCGGGCTGCGCCATTTTACGGGTCAGCGTGCCCACCATGGGGGATATTGAGCTGGTAAAAGCCCTTAAAAAAACCCTTCGCATACCGCTGGTGGCCGATATCCATTTTGATTATAAAATTGCCCTGGCCGCGGTGGAGGCCGGGATAGATAAAATACGGATAAACCCCGGAAATATAGGGGGAAAAGACCGGGTGCGCCTTGTGGCCCGTGCCTGTAAAGACGCTAAGGTGCCCATTCGCATTGGGGTAAACGGCGGCAGTTTGGAAAAAGAACTGCTGGAAAAATATGGCCGCCCCACAGCCCCGGCCCTTGTGGAAAGCGCCCTGAACCAGGCGAGGCTGCTGGAAGAGAATGATTTTACCGATATTGTCATCTCGTTAAAATCCAGCCATGTGCCCACCAATGTGGCGGCTTACCGCCTTTTGGCCCAGCAGTGCGCCTACCCTTTGCATCTGGGTGTTACCGAGGCAGGCACCTACCGCACCGGGCTTATCAAAAACGCCATGGGCATAGGTAGCCTGCTACTGGACGGCATTGGGGATACGCTGCGTGTTTCGCTGACGGACGAGCCCGAAAAAGAGGTACAGGCGGGGTATGATATCCTGCGTGCGGCGGGTTTTGCCCTGCCGGGGCCGGAGATTATCAGCTGCCCCACCTGTGGGCGCACCTGCGTTCCGGTGGCCCAGCTTGCCGAAGAATTGGCGGAAAAACTGAAAAATTCAAAAAAAACCCTAAAAATTGCCGTGATGGGCTGTGTGGTAAACGGCATAGGCGAGGGCAAGGAGGCCGACCTTGGCCTGGCCGGCGGGAAAGACAGTGCGGTATTATTTAAAAAAGGGGAAAAAATACGCACAATTCGGGGGAATTACCTGGAAGAACTGCTAAAAGAGATAGAAAATATGGGGGAAATATAGCTTTGGGTTTGCCGCTTTTAGAACTTTGCCCCGAACTGGTACGGGATGGGGGCTTTGCCCGCGTGGCCAGTGAGGTTGTGGTAGACGCCGTGGGTATCGATGAAAAAAATAGCCGGGTTAAGGTGCGTTTCCACAGCCCCAGGGCGCTCTCTATGGGTGAGACGCAAAGCCTGCAAACCGGGCTTGCCACCCGCTTTCCCTCCTATGACCTCATATTGGCAGGGCAGTTTGCCCACACCCAACTGAACAGCGAAGCTGTGCTTTTTTTAATTGAGGAATTAAGCCTTGGGGGAATGCCGCTGAATGGTTACTTTAAAAAAGCCACCATCAGCTTTTGGGAAAACGAGGTGCGCATAGATGTGCCCGCTGGGTGCTCCATGCTTTGCGAGATGGGCTTTCCCGCGGCGCTGGAAGAATTGATTCTGCAAAAAACAGGCCGGGCCATGCGTGTAGTGCTGGAGGCAAAAAACCAGCTAGACGCAGACGAAGTGATAGAAAAAATTGAAAAAAAAGCCCCGAAACCCGCAGCGCGCAGCGCGGGCTTGCAGCTGCCTGTTACATTGGGGCCAGACCTTGGCGGCCAGCCGGCCGAGGTTATTTTTGGCGCCACTTTTGTGCCGGATAAGATAGATGCGATAGCCAGCTTAGACGAGGGCAGCCGCAAATGTGTGGTTTGCGGCGATATTTTTAAGGTGGACTGGCGGGAGCTGCGCAATGGGGGGCAGATTATGCTGCTGGGCCTGACGGATTACGAGACGTCCATTTCGGTAAAACACCGCCTTTTTCCCGATGCAAAAATGGGAAAACTTGGGGAAATTGCACCGGGGGACTGCCTCATCATCCGCGGCGAATATTATTACGACACCTTTACAAACGAGTACACCCTGCGCCCGGCCGACGTGCTGCGTGCAAAGCGCAAGCCCTGGGTAGACGAGGCGGAAGAAAAGCGGGTAGAATTGCACCTGCATACAAAGTTGAGCGCCCTGGATGGCCTGTGCGACCCCGGAGCGGCCGTAAAAGCGGCCGCCAAACTGGGGCATAAGGCCCTTGCCATTACCGACCATGGCGTGGTGCAGGCCTTCCCCGAGGCCATGCTGGCCTGGGATAGCCTGAGGGGGGATTACCCCGATTTTAAGGTGATTTACGGCATGGAGGCCTATTTTGTAGACGATATGGTGCCCGTGCTGGACCGCCCTGCTGCAGGCAGCCTCGCCAATACCTCTTTTGTGGTGTTTGATATTGAAACCACCGGCCTTTCCCCCCATAGCGAAACACTTACCGAAATTGGGGCCGTAAAGCTGCAAAATGGCAAACTTTGCGGCGATTTTCAAAGCTTTGTCAACCCCCAAAAACCCATCCCCCCCAACATTATTAAATTGACGGGCATTACCGACGAGATGGTAAAGGACGCGCCCAGAGCTGGGGAGGCCTTGCGTGCCTTTTTGGAATTCGCGGCCGGAAGCATATTGGTGGCCCACAACGGCCATGGCTTTGACATGCGCTTTATGCACGCGGCAGCTGAGGCCGAGGGCCTTGTTTTTGCCCTGCCCTGCGTGGACACCCTGCCCCTGGGCCAGGCGCTGTATCCCGGGCTTAAAAACTATAAGCTGGATACCCTGACAGCCCATCTGGGGGTGCCCCCCTTTCAGCACCACCGCGCCATAGACGACGCCAAGGCCACGGGGCAGATGTTCTGCGCCATGCTGGAGGAACTGCGGGGACGCGGCATAGAGACACTGGAAAACCTGAATACCGGCCTGCGGGCCAAAAACGTGCTCTCCCGCCGCAACTCCCACATGATATTGCTGGCCCAAACCCAGGCGGGTATTAAAAATTTATACAAAATTGTCTCCCAAAGCCATATTGAATATTTTAGTAGTGGCATAAGCAAGGGGCCCAGGGTGCCCCGCAGCCTGTTAAACCAGCACCGCGAAGGGCTGCTGGTGGGCTCGGCCTGTGAGGCGGGCGAGTTGTACCGGGCCATTTTGGCGGGCGCGGGGGATGAAGAACTGGAACATATTGCCGCCTACTATGATTTTTTGGAAGTGCAGCCACTGGGCAACAACGAATTTTTGCTGCGCGATGGCAAGGTGGAAAGTGAAACCGTTTTGCAGGACTTCAACAAAAAGATCATCGCCCTTGGCAAAAAACTGCAAAAGCCCGTGGTGGCAACAGGCGACGTGCATTTTTTGCGCCCGCGCGACGCCGTGTACCGCAGCGTATTGCAGGCGGGGCAGGGCTTTGGCGACGCCGATAACCAAGCGCCGCTCTATTTCCGCACCACGGACGAGATGTTGGCCGAATTTGGCTATTTGAGCCCGGAGGACGCCAGGGCCGTGGTGATTGATGCGCCGAACGCCATAGCCAGCAGCATCAGCGCCGACATCCGCCCCATCCCCAAAGGCACCTTTACCCCGGTGATTGAGGGCTCGGATGAAATTTTGCGCGAAGCCACCATGGAGAACGCCAAAAAGCGATATGGAGACCCCATCCCGCAACTGGTAGAAGAACGGCTGCAAAAAGAGCTGGATTCCATCATCAAGCACGGCTATGCCGTACTGTATGTTATCGCCCAAAAGCTGGTAAAAAACAGCGAGGAAAACGGCTACCTCGTGGGCAGCCGTGGCTCGGTGGGTTCTTCCGCCGTGGCCAATTTTGCGGGCATCTCTGAGGTGAACCCGCTGCCCCCCCATTATCTTTGCGAAAACTGCAAACACAGCGAGTTTTTTACCGATGGCAGCGTGGCCAGCGGCTTCGATTTGCCCGATAAAAACTGCCCGCACTGCGGCCAAAAAATGTTGGGGGACGGCAACGAAATTCCCTTTGAAACCTTCCTGGGTTTTGACGGCGACAAAGAGCCGGATATTGACCTCAACTTTTCGGGCGAATACCAAAGCCAGGCCCACCGCTATACCGAGGAACTATTTGGCAAAGAATATGTATATAAAGCCGGCACGGTAAGCGGAATGCAGGATAAAACCGCCTACGGCTATGTAAAAAATTATCTGGCCGAGCGCGGCAGAAGCGTACCCTCGGCGGAGATTGACCGGCTTTGTAAGGGCTGTGAGGGGGTGAAACGCACCACCGGCCAGCACCCCGGCGGCATGGTGGTGGTGCCCGCAGGCAAGGAGATTACCGATTTTTGCCCCGTGCAGCATCCTGCCGACGACAAAGACAAAGGGGTGGTCACCACACACTTTGAGTTCAAGTACCTGCACGACACCCTTTTAAAGCTGGATGAACTGGGCCATGATGTGCCCACCATGTATCACCACTTGGAAAAGCTTTCGGGCATCAAAATGGAAGAGGTGCCCATGAACGACCCAAAGGTCATCAGCCTGCTCACCTCTACCGAGGCACTGGGCATTAGCCCCGCAGAGCTGGGCAGCAAAACCGGCACCTTTGGCATACCCGAACTGGGCACAAACTTTGTGCGCCAGATGCTGATGGAGGCCCAGCCGCAGAATTTTGGCGACCTTATTCAAATTTCGGGCCTTTCCCACGGTACAGACGTGTGGAATGGCAACGCCCAGGACCTCATACGGGATAAAACCTGCACCATATCCGAGGTTATCGGTACGCGCGATTCCATCATGACAGACCTCATCCACAAGGGCGTGCCCCCCAAAATGGCCTTTGACGTGATGGAGCTGACCCGTAAGGGCAAGGTGGCCAAAAAGGGCTTCCCCCCCGGTGTGGAGGATGAACTGCGCGCCCACGGCGTGGAGGAATGGTACTTAGAAAGCTGCCGAAAAATTAAATACATGTTCCCCAAGGCCCACGCCGTGGCCTACCTCATCTCGGCCATACGGCTGATGTGGTTTAAAATCTACCATCCACTGGCCTTTTACGCCACCTATTTTACGGTGCGGGGCGAGGATATTGACTATGAGGCCGCCGTGGGCGGCAAGGCCACCGCCAAGCGCCGCCTTGCCGCAGCCACCGAACTTGCCAAAAACGAAAAGAGCGCCAAAAACGAGGGGGTTGTCACCTCGCTGCAAATTGTGTACGAATACCTGCTGCGCGGCTACGCGTTTTTGCCCATTGAACTGGGCCGCAGCAAGGCCAGCCAATACTGTGTGGAGGACGGGAAAATTCGCCTGCCCTTCCTGGCGGTGAAGGGCGTTGGCGAAAAGGCAGCGGGCGATTTAGAGGCCGCCACCATAAACGGCCAGCAGTTTCTTTCGGTAGAGGAACTGCAAAGCGCCACGGGGGTATCCAGCACGGTGATGGAGACCCTGGGCAGCCTGGGGGCGCTGGGCTCGATGCCCAAAAGCAACCAAACCAGCCTGTTCTAAAAGGCAATACCGCATAAAAAAGCAGGGAATGCCGGGTGCATTCTCTGCTTTATTTATAAGATGAACCAATCAAGCAGCCGAGGCTAGGGGTACACCGCCCTGCAGTGAAAAAACCATCCTCGCTCTCTTTGCATCACGTTTTACAGCAAATGAACAAACTTAGCGCATCCTCTACAAAAGCGGCTCTATAGCCATGGGTATGCAATATCTTCCAGCAAAGTTCCATCTTGGCAGCGTAGTCCGGCTGATAGTTTTCGTACTCTTTATAAAAATACTGCTCGTGTGTCATCAGTTGCAAAAGGGGTTTTTCACAAAGTGCTGCAAGCTGCCCTGGTAAATCCTGTAAACGGGTTTTATTTAATATGAGATGGTTGCGCAGAAAGCCAAGCCCTGTTGCCTCATCCCACAAAACATCTTGTTTTCGCAGGCGCGCACCCTGCTCCGCAGTCAGGTGGTATTGCAGCGCTGCATCGCCGGGCAAATGATAGGCCATGGCGACAAAACCTTGTATGCCCCGGCCTGCAAGGGCTTCCATGGCAGCGCGGCGGGCCGCCGCATAGTGTAGGGTGGTGGTGCGGGCTAAGGCGTTTGGCCCCACAATGCGCAGCAGTTCTTTTTGCACCGCGTCATACTCCTTTAAAAGCGCCGCTGGCCCTGCCTTTGCGTAGGGAAAGGGCGGCGCATTGTAAGCGCTGTGGAAAGAAAATTTTAGCCAGCTAGCCCAGTGGCTGAACTGTGCCCGGTACAGGCTTGGCACATCGGCCAAAGAGAAGCCGCCGGGCGCATAACTGTAAAACACATTCAGTTGGAATTTTGCCCCAAAGCGCTGGTGTAACCGGTATAAAAGACCTAAAAAGGGGGCTTCGGCCAGTGTGGCGTACCGGTTTTTTGTCAATTCTTCGAAAAATCGAATGGTGTCATCCAGGGTAAAACAAACCGTTTTCATAAAAGAATCTCTCCAAGAGTCTTTGCCATGTCCCGCAAATACCCTTCCCATGTGGGCCAACTGTGGTCGCCTTCGCTAATTGTGTAGTACAACCGGGCGCCCGCTTTGCGTAATAGGCTTGAAAATTCCTCCACCTCTTCATACAAAAAATCTTCTTTGCCGCAGTAGAGTGAGACAGGCGGCAATGTTTTTGTATTCGTTTTTAATAGATGAATCAGGTCGTTTCCACTCTTTGGCAATGTGGCGGGCTGGAATATATTTTCAAGCTTCATCTGCTGTGCGCTAAAAGCCGAGGCCGAGCCAAACCCCTGCCGCATCAGTTTTACCACATCGCTAACGGGGGAGAAAAGAAAAATATGCCCGCAAGGCTCCGGGCTATGCAGCATCCACTTGGCGGCGCCATAGCCACCCATGGAGATACCGCCCACAAAGGTTTTTGCAGGGCTGGGGCTTATGGCAAAGTTTTGGTGTATCAGGGCGGGCACTTCTGTATAGATATGTGTCCAGTAGGCCCCGCCGCAGCGCATATCGGTATAAAAACTGTTGTCTGCGTCCGGCATCACAATACAAAGCGGCAGCCCTTCACAGTAACGGGAGATGGCACTATTTCGTAAAAAACTGTCGCAACCGTCTGAAAAGCCGTGTAGCAGGTATAACACGGCGTAGCCGCCCTGTGGCAAAAGGCTAAAATCATCGGGCAGTAAAACACAAAGCCGCCTGCGGCGGCAGAGCGCCTGCGAAAAAAAATCCATATCCAGGTGTATCAATGTGGATTCCGTCCTTCGTCAAAAGATATAGTACCAAATAGGCAAAAGCAGCGGGCAGCATCCAAATGCCCGCTGCTTTTGCCGGTACAAGCTGTGCTTATTACAGTTTCTCAAAAGGCTGCGCAGCAAGCTTTTGTAAGAAACTCTTATACAGAGTAGAAACTGCTATACAGCGCCTGATGTTTCCTGTATTTATGCGCTGAAGTTCGTTCATTTGCTGTAAAATTGGTTATTTCTTTAAGCCGTATTTTAAGCCTTATTTTGGTAGAATTTAATGCTTTCCTCTTTCATCTGCTGAATAAACTGCTCGGGGCTGATATCCCCAAAAAACAGGGCGTCGTCGGCGGGGTAAAATACGGTGGACCACCATTCGGGCGCCGCGCTCATGGCTCCATCAAAGTTTTTATGGTAGGCAGTGGCCGAATCCACGGTGGGTTTTACATCCATAAGCGCTTCGGGGTAAATGGCGTCTGTACGGGCAGACATGTTATCGCTGAGTTCTACTAGGCGGTCGGCGGCGGTTTTGGCCGAGCAAAATGCGATAAAGTCCTTTGCGGCCTCTTTGTTTTTTGCGTCAACCGGCACACAAAAACTCATCAGTTGGGCCTCAATGTCGGTGATGGCTCCCTTACCTTCGGGCAGGGTGGGGAAGGGGAAAAAGCCAAAGGCAAAGTCGTCCTCCACCATGCTCATGGTCTCAAGCGGAATCCAGGAGCCGCAGTACACCATGCCGGCGCCCCCCATGGCCCAGTCAGATTGGGCCGCCGGATAGGCGGTGCCGGCGTAGCCATCCTGAAAATAGTTTTTGCCGCTGGCAGAGAGTTCTGCAACCATCTGGGCGGCTTTGAGAAAGCCGGGGTCGTCCCAGGCGGCGCCCGTTTCATCCAATGCCGCCGCTAAAAAAGCGCCGCTGCCCATCAAACGCTGGCAAAGGGCCTGGTAGTAATAACAGTTGTAAAAACTGATATTGCCATCGGCGGCAAGAGGGGGCAGGCCGCTGGCTTGCAGGCTCTCGCACACCTTTAAAAATTCGTCCCAGGTTTTGGGCACTTGAATGTCGAGTTCCGAAAAGAGTGTTTTGTCATAAAAAAAGCCGCTGGTGATATAGATGAATGGAACGACGTAATTGTTGCCGTCTTGCGTGTACAAAGTGTAAGCGCCGTTGATGCTGTCTTTCAGCGGGGCATTCTCCCCATAGGCGGGCTTATCCAGTATATCGTCCAAGGGCTCCAGCAAAATCTCCCCGCCCGATAGCAGGGCGGCTGCAAGCTCACTGGCGTCATTGTCGATGATATCGGGGGCATTGCCGGTTAGGATGTTGGATTTTACCGAATTTAACACGTCACGCCCCGCAAAATTGAAATTGACCTGCCCGCCTGTTTCCTGAGACCATTTTTCGGCCATCTCTTTCACCCAAACGGCCTGCATCTCGGCCTCGTTAAAACACCCGGCATATTCCAGCGTGATGCCTTCAAACTTTGCGCCTTCCCCCGTGCCGGCTTTGGCCGATGCAGAAGAGCCGCCTGCGGTAACGGCAGAGCTTGTGGCCGGGGTGGCCCCGGCGCAGGCCGATAACAGAAATGTGCCCACTAAAACAGATGCCAGTAGTTGCTTTTTCATACCTTTTCCTCCCTTTTTAAGCTGTATTTTTAAACACCAAGGGTGTTTAGTACACATGTCTAAATGCGCCGCTTTTATTCCTTTACGGCCCCCATCGTAAGCCCTTCAATAATTTGGCGAGAAAGAAGTATATATATGAGGAGGGTGGGCAGGGTAACCACCACCAGCGCCGCAAACAGCGCAACCCAATCTCCCGTGTACTGCATACTGCCCTGCAGGGCATACAAACCCACCGAGAGGGGAAAATCTTTGCTGTCGTTAATAAAAGTAAGCGCCAATAAAAATTCGTTCCAAAGGCTGATAAAATTGAAGATGGCTGCGGTGACCAGCCCGGGTTTGCCAAGGGGCAGCATGATATGCACAAACGTTTTGATGGGGGTGCAGCCATCTATATAGGCCGCTTCTTCCAAAACGCCGGGCAGGCTGCTGAAAAAACCTTCCATTAAAAAAATGGTAAAGGGGATAGAGAGTGCAATATAGGCTAAAATAAGGCTTACTTTTGTGCCGGAGATGCCAAATTGATGGAACTGGAAAAAAAGGGAAACCAGCAAAAGCTGAAAAGGCACACCCATGCCCAAAATAAAAAGACGGTTGATAAGTTTATGGCCTTTAAACACAAACCGGGAGAGGACATAGGCGGCCGGGCCCGAGATGAGGACAATAAAAAAGACGGATATTGCCACAATAAAAAGGCTGTTTAAAAGGTTATTACCCAAACTGTAATTCTGAAAAACTTTCAGGTAATTTTCCCACTGCGGTGTTGCAGGCAAACCCCAGGCATTTTTAAAAAATTCTTTGTTGTTTTTTAAGCTGGAGAGAATAATCCACACAAAAGTAAAAAGAGAAAAGGCCGACCAGAGATACAAAAAGAGGCGGGACAATATCTCTCCCGTTCGTATGGCAATTTTTTGGCCTGTGCCCCCCATGTTTTCACACCCCCTAATACTCAAGTTTTTCACGCTTCATCAGCACGCCAATAATCAATACCAACAGGCCAACCGCCACAAACATCATTACCCCCATGGCTGTGGCATATCCCATACGGTAAATGGTTACACGCTTGCCAAAAGCCGTAATAAACATACGTACAGCCAGGTTTGTAGCCCCGGCGGGCGGGATATCCACACCGCCGCCCCAGGCAAACAACAGGGCAAACTCTTTTACCGAGTTAATGCACCAAAGGGTTAGGGCGGTTACCAGCACATCCCAAATCATGGGTATTTTAATACGAAAAAAAATGGTGAATTCACTGGCGCCTTCCAAGGTGGCGGCCTCAATATGGCTCTCGGGCACCCGGTCAAGCGCGGCCAAAAGAATCACACAGTAAAACCCGCTGTACATCCAAACCAGCGCAACAAGGATAGACCAAAACAGGATATCGGGGTTCATCCATACCTGCTGCAGGTTTTTAAGCCCGATAAGCGCCAAAAAATTGTTGAGTAAACCCCACTTGTTGTTGTAAATAAAAGTCCACAATATGGCAATGGCAATGGGGTTTACAACTGCGGGAAAGAAGATAAGCGCCCGGAAAAACTTTTTGCCCCTGAGCTTGCTGGAGAGCACCGAACACAGCAAGAATGCCAGCCCAAAAATGAGTGCGCCGCCCACAAATGTGATAAGCGCTGAATTTTTTACGGCAACCGACCAAAAAGTGGAATCTCCCAATAATTCCTGAAAATTTTTAAAGCCAATAAACTGCATATTGCTGGTAAAACCATTCCAATCAAACAGGCTGATGTAAAAAGCACGGATGGTTGGGTAGAGAAATAAAACACAGTAAAAAAGCAGCGCAGGCGCTATAAAGAGTAGAATCATGGTTCGCATCGAGCCGCGCATCGCCCTGTTGTTTTTCATCTTGCCTCTCCCTTCAATTTTTTTATTCTGCTGCGCAAACGCATATTTTGTACAAAATATTATTTCTAAACCAATAATACCAAAGCAAAATCACGATGTATTTATCTGCGACACGCGATTATGTATATAAAAGGCTCGTTATTGCTTGCACAATGGAGAATTTTTTTGTATACTAGGGTGTGTTCGAAAATTAACCCAACTCGTCATTTTGCCAAATTTTGCGTCTTTTGTGCTTGTTGTCCTTGCCGGGCGAAAGCCCGCCTACGTCCTCCGCGCCCAAAATACACTAAAATTTTAGGCAAAAGCACGAATTGGAACAATTATCGAACACACCCTAGTAAAACTTGGTATGGCCAAAAGCGGTAATAGTGACCAGTGCTAGAAATAGAGAAGCCAAGAGATTTTACTTTGCAATACGCAATAAAAACCCCTGTGCAGGCCACTGGGGCCGCCACAGGGAAGGGGGTGTAAAAGGCAATCATGCAATATATTGGCAAATATTACAGTATAAAGCCACAAAGAGTTTTGCAGATAGAAGAGATTTATACAATTCACTATTTTGAAAATTATAAAAATTATTTTTTCCCCGGCGAACGCCACCCCTTTTGGGAGCTTGTGTATATCGACCGCGGCGAAATTATTATGGAGACAGACCGTATTGCCGAACCCATCCATATGGCGCAGGGAGATTTATTGATGCACCGGCCGGATGAATTTCACCGTTTTTATGCCAATGATATTACCCCGCATAATCTTTTTGTCATCTCTTTTCATACCAACAGCCCTGTGATGCGTTTTTTTGAAGAATATCCGCTGCACCATATGTTACCCAAGGCGATGTCTCAAATTTCGCGTATTATTTCTGAGGCCAAGCAGTGCTTTGTTGGCTCCCAACAGGACCCAAACATACCCCAGTTACAGCGCAACCCCAACGCCCAGCTTGGTGCAGAGCAAATGATTACCATCATGCTGGAGTTTTTGCTGCTGCAACTCTGCCGGGGAGAAAATACCCGTACTGAAGAGGATGCCCAGCGGGGCAGGCAGGAAAAGTTGAGCGAGAGCTATATAGAATCTGCCATTGAATTTTTAAAGCACCGTGTGCAAATGGCCACAAGCCTGCCGGATGTCTGCGCGCAGGTGGGGGTGAGCCGAAGCCAGCTACAAAAAATGTTTTATCGTACAACGGGTAAAAATGTTATGCAATATCTTCGCGAACTGCGCATTGAAGAGGCAAAGTTTATGATACGCAGCCAGAATGTCAATTTTACTGAAATTGCGCATCTGCTGTGTTATAGCTCGGTCCATCATTTTTCTCGCCAGTTTCGCAATATCACGGGGATGTCGCCCTCAGAGTATGCCGCCTCCATCCACGCACTTACCGATGCAACGGAGTTTGTTCCCGCTGGGGCAGGCAGTACACATCCCTAAAGTATCAAAGGCCAGTACGGGCAAAAAATGCGCTATTAAATTGGTAAATTGAGGAGGCCGGCCATGCGGCAAAAGCAGCTAAAAAAAATTGCAATCATAACCGCTATATTTCTGCTGCTTGTCTTGGCCTTTTTTTTACTATTTTTGAACGGGGTCTTTCTGCTCAATAACCCCTCTAAAGCCGAGTACCCCGTGCGCGGAGTGGATGTATCAGAGTATCAGGGCGAAATTGACTGGGAGGTGTTGGCCGGGCAGGAACTTCAGTTCGCCTTTATCAAAGCCACCGAGGGCAGCAGCTACAGGGACCCCCAGTTTGCCCACAACTGGCAGGCCGCTCAAAAAAGTGGTTTGGCGGTGGGGGCCTACCACTTTTTCAGCTTTGAAAGCCCTGGCCAGACACAAACCGAAAATTTTATTGCAGCCATACCAAAAACACCGGGGATGCTGCCCCCGGTGGTGGATGTTGAATTTTATGGTGCATATAAACACAACTTGCCTGATGTAAACGCTCTGCAAAGTGAACTGAACGTATTGTTGCAACAGCTGGAAGAATACTATGGGCAAAAACCCATCTTGTACACAACCCAAAAAGCCTACCGCTATTGTATAGAAGACACCTTTGCAGGCTACGGCCTTTGGCTGCGCAGTGTTTACACAAAGCCCAAGGACGTGCCGCAGGCAGAACTGTTGTTTTGACAGTATGCCGACAGAGAGGTGCTGCCCGGTTATAAAGGGGAGGAGCGTTTTATTGACATGAACGTATTTTGCGGCAACCAGGCCCAGTTTCAGTGTTTTTTAGAGGAATTACCATAGACCAATACAGGGGTAAAAATACCCGCTCAATACCCTTTTAGGAACCTTCTGGGTAGGTGCGCTCGCACACCTCGTGTATCTTTTCCCGCAGGGCAATAAAATCCTCAAAGGCCAGGGGTTTATTGCCGGGGTTGCGCAGCAAAGCCGCCGGGTGCAGGGTGGCCGTAAACCATATGCCGTTTTTTAAAAACCACTGCCCGTGTTCTTTCATAATGGCAAAGTCATTCTTTATCATTACCTTGGCCGCAATGCGCCCCAGGCACACCACAATTTTAGGCCGTATCAACTTAAACTGTTCCCGCAGCCAAAACAGGCAGGCCTCCTGTTCTTCGGGCAGGGGGTCGCGGTTATTGGGGGGGCGGCATTTTACAATGTTGGTTATATAAATATTTTCGCTGCGCGCAAGGCCCACCGTCTCCAGGTAGATATCCAGCAGCTTGCCCGCACGCCCCACAAAAGGTTCGCCCTGCTCATCCTCGTTTCGGCCTGGGCCCTCGCCCACAAACAGTACCTCGGCCTCTTTATTTCCCACCCCAAACACCACGTTTGCGCGCTCGGCGCTTAAGCCGCAGCGGTCACAGCCAAGGCAGGCTTCCCGCAGGCTCTCAAAGGTTTCCATATTCACCCTCCCAGTGGTGCAATTTTTATGGTTTGTCCCTGTAAAGTATAGCATATTCTGTGCGTTTTGGCCCCTTTGCACAGCATTTTTTTTGTGTTACAATAATACAGGAATTTGGTACGTATTATTCTAATTAAAAAGGTGATAATACGGTATACTTATTACAGTTTCTCAAAAGGTTGCACAGCAAGCTTTTGCTATTAGAGTTTCTCAAAAAGCTGCGCAGCAGGTTTTTGTAAGAAACTCTTATACAGAGTAGAAACAGTTATGCAGCGCCTGATTTTTCTCGCGGTTATGCGCTACAGTTTGTTAATTGGTTGTAAAATAATGAGTAAAAGAGGAAAGAAACTGTGGTAAAAAAAGTAATTGTGGAAACCTCTGCCCGGCATGTGCATGTAAACGAAAGCGACTTAAAAATATTATTTGGGGAAAACCATAGCCTGCACCCAAAAAAAGATCTCTCCCAGCCGGGGCAGTACGCCAGCGATGAGCGGGTAACCTTGGTGGGCCCCAAGCGGGAACTTGCCAATGTCTCTATTTTGGGGCCCACGCGCGGGGCTTCTCAGGTGGAAATTAGCATGACGGACGCGCGGCAACTGGGGGTGGACGCCCCCGTGCGGGAGAGTGGGGACGTGAAGGGCTCGGCCCCGATTAAAATTGTGGGGCCAAGTGGCGAGGTAAACCTGAGCGAAGGCTGCATTGTGGCAAAGCGCCATGTGCACCTGGACCCCATTACCGCAAAGAATTTTGGCATTAAGCACGAGCAAATTGTGAAGGTGGCCTGTGGAGACCGTGGCCGTAAACTGGTATTTGACGATGTGGTTGCCCGTGTAAGCGAGCATTTTGCAGCGGCTGTGCATCTGGATACCGATGAGGCGAACGCCGCAGGCAGCCCCGCCTATGGGGAACTACTTTCTGAATGAGGAGAGAACCTGTCTATCTCCCCGCCCGGCTTTTCATAGCCGGGCGGGCCTATTATTATTACAGTTTCTCAAGAGGTTGCGCAGCAAGCTTTTGCTATTAGAGTTTCTCAAAAAGCTGCGCAGCAGGTTTTTGTAAGAAACTCTTATACAGAGTAGAAACTGTTATGCAGCACCTGATTTTTCCCGTATTTATGCGCTACAGTTTGTTAATTTGCTGTAAGGAACCCCTTTTTGGCCAGTTCCCATTTTGTGTTTTAAAGAAAGGCCCGGAAAATTTCGATATGAAAAAAATGGAAAACCAGGTGGCTTCGGCCCCAAATACGGAAAATTCTACCTTGAAGGGCCCCCAGCCTTTGGGTGCCCCCGAACAGGATACTAGCCCATCTGCGGCCCCAAAAACCGGTAAAATCAAAAAAATGCTGGGTGCGCCAAAGGTTATGGCCGTACGGCAAAGCGCATGGCTCAACCTACTTTTTGCGGTACTTATCCCCGCTATAACCATGCTGACGCTGGAGTGGATTGCCCGTGGCACACTGGGCCCGCACAATAAAGACTACGGCTTTTTTGACGCATTACAGGCCCATACCATGAGCTTTTTTATGGCCTATTTGCTGCTATTTTTTATCTATTTATTCGTAGTAAACCTATTCGGCAACCATCTGCCCCCGGTTTTATTGGTGGGGCTTTTGGGCAATATCCCAGCAACGGTAACCTATTTTAAACTCACCATGCGGGGCGAACCCTTTCTGCCCTGGGACGTGTTCCAGGTGGGGGATTTGCTGGGTGTTAGCGAAGAGATAAAGCTGAGCGTACAAAGTTCCATGGTGGTTACCCTTTTGCTGTTTATTTTGTTGGCGTTTTTGGGCTTTTTTGTACGCCTGCCCTGCAAAAACAACGGCAAAATCCATTGGCCCTTCCGGCTGGTTTTGGGCGGGGCCTCGGCTGCGGGGGTGCTCATTTTAATGCTGGGCATTTTTTTAAGCCCGGCAGGTACGGCGGCCATAGACGTAAAAGAGGATATGTGGATGCAGGACCGCTACTACCGCACCAATGGGGTAATTACGGGCTTCCTCACCAATTTGCAACTTTTGAATATTGATGAACCGGCGGATTATAGCGAGGCTACGGTACAGGCCATTGCTGATGAGACCATGGTAAATGCAGCGGAGGAAAAACCACTGTTTGCCACCTCGCCCGCCGCTATGGGGCAGGCTACCGATGCACGGCCCGATATTATTTTTGTGATGGCCGAAAGTTTTTGGGATGTAACCAGCCTGCCCGGCATTGAGTATGACCGCGATTTATTGCCAAACCTGACGGCCCTTTCGCGGCAGGGGGGGCGCGGCATGGCTTACACGCCCAGTTTTGGCGGCGGCACCTGTGACGTGGAGTTTGAAGCCCTGACGGGTTTTTCGGTAGAAAATTTGCCCGCGGGCAGCAAACCCTACCAGCAGTATGTCACCAAGGAACTGTTTTCCCTGCCAAACCTTTTAAAAGAGCGTGGCTACGAAACCCTGGCCATTCACGGCTATGGCCGCCGTTTTTGGAACCGCGACCAGGCCTACCCAAGGCTTGGCATCGACACCTTCATTGCCCAGGACGATTTCGAAGACCCCCTGCTGCGCCGGGGTTTTATCTCCGATGAAGCCATGGTGGACAGAATTATAGAAGAGCACACGGCCAGGGCCAGCGAAGAAAACCCCGTGTTTATCCATGCCATTACCATGCAAAACCACACCACATACAGCCGCGATAGATACCCGGCGGATGAACTGGTGCGGGTGACCAATAGCCCTGCCTCTTTGCCGGATGCCACCATAGGCCAACTGGAGGACTGCGCCACTGGAATTTATGAGATGGATGCCGCTCTGGGCAAGCTGACCGATTACCTGCGCACCACCAGCCGCCCCACCATACTGGTGTTTTGGGGCGACCATTTAAACCCCATGGATGATGGATACGCCCTGTTTGAAAAGACCGGGTTTATTGAAAATGGAGACACGGCAAGCCCGGCGCTGCACCAAACCCCGCTTTTAATTTGGAGCAATCAGTCTCAAAATGCCGTGGATTTGGGCATTGTGGCCACCTATGATATTTCGCCCGTGATGATGGATTTGTATGGCCTGGAAAAACCCATTTTCTTTGAATTTTTAAGCCAGCAGATGGAGATTTTGCGGGTGCGTACCCGTGGGGTGACGGTGAACCCAAACGGCAGCTACAGCGAGGAACTGACCGAGGCCCAGGCCCAAAGCGTGTGGGAACACGCGGTGCTGCAATATGATATGATGTTTGGACAAGATTACATGGCGCAGATACAAAGTGCTGCGTCGGGTGTAGCCCATGCCGGGGAAAATACCGGATAAATCCTCCCCAAAACTCCCAACAAAAATCACAACAATATCCCCGCCAAAAAAGTTTCACAAAAACCCCTAAAGAAAACCCTTAAAGAAAGCTCCCAAAATCCCTGTATAAATGGCAATAGATAACCCGTAAACCCCAAAATAAGGAGAGGCCTTTGGAAAAGAAACTGAGAGAGCTGTTGTACCAGGTGCAAAAGCCTGGGCGATACACCGGCGGAGAACCAGGCTGTGTTTACAAAGAAGAAGACGAAGTCTCTCTGCGCTTTGCCTTTTGCTTCCCCGATACTTACGAGGTGGGCATGTCTTACCTCGGCATGAAAATCTTGTATGAGCTGCTGAACCAGATGCCCGGCGTTTGGTGCCAGCGCGCCTTTATGCCCTGGGTGGATATGGCTGATGCTATGAAGACGGCCAGCCTGCCCCTGTACGCGCTGGAAAGCCGCCGCCCCCTTGCCGAGTTTGATATTGTGGGCTTTACCCTGCAGTACGAGCTCTCGTACACCAATGTGCTGGCCATGCTGGATTTGGCCGGTATTCCCCTGCGCAGCGCCCAGCGGGATGAAAGCTGGCCCCTGGTGGTGGGGGGCGGCCCCTGTGCCTGCAATGCCGAGCCCATGGCCCCTTTTTTCGACGCCTTGTTTTTAGGCGAAGGGGAGGAGCAATTGCCCGAGGTTTGCCGCTTGGTACAGGCGGAAAAACAAAAAAATACCCCAAAAATAGAGCTGCTAAAAAAACTTGCGCGCATTGAAGGGGTGTATATCCCCTCGCTATACGAACCCAGCTACCAGGAAGACGGGCGGATAAAAGAGATACAGCCCCTGGAAGGGGCCCCCGCACGGGTACGCAAGGCCCTGCTGAAAAATTTTGGCCAGTTTGCCCCGCCCTGCCAGTTTGTGGTGCCCATGGTGGGCGCCGTGCATGACCGCGCCCAGGTAGAGGTACTACGCGGTTGCGAGCGCGGCTGCCGGTTTTGCCAGGCGGGCTTCCTCTACCGCCCGCTGCGCGAGCGTAGCGCAGGTTTGGTAAGTGAAGCCGCCCGGGAACTGTGCGAGAACACTGGGTATGAAGAAATTAGCCTAACCAGCCTCTCCACCAGCGACCACAGCGAGCTGGAACCCCTTTTGGATACCCTGCTGGACTGGACGGACAAAGAAAAAATTGGCCTTTCGCTGCCCTCGCTACGGGCGGATAATTTTACCGCAAACTTAGCCGAAAAGGTGAGCCGGGTGCGCAAAAGCGGCCTGACCTTTGCGCCCGAGGCCGGCACCCAGCGCCTGCGGGATATCATAAATAAAAATGTTACAGATGAGGAGATTGACCGCACTTGCCGCCTGGCGTTTGAGGCGGGGTACAGCGCGGTAAAGCTGTATTTTATGATGGGGCTGCCCGGAGAGACCCTGGAGGACATTGAGGGGATAGCCAAAACCGCCCAGCGGGTGGTGGATTTATACTACGCCGGCCCCAAAAAACAAAAGGGGCAGGGGGCAAAGGTGAGCATCAGCGTGGCGTGTTTTGTGCCAAAACCCTTTACTCCCTTTGAATGCTGCGGCCAAGACCGGGAAGAAAGCCTGCGCGAAAAGCAAAAATACCTGTTGCAATGCGTGCAAAGCAAAAAGATATCGGTAAGCTACCATGATAGCCGCATCAGCTTTTTAGAGGCCGCCTTCGCCAGGGGGGATAGGCGGCTGGCTGACGTGATAGAAAGCGCCTACCAAAAAGGTTGCCGCTTTGATGGCTGGGACGACCAGTTTTTGTTTGAAACCTGGATGCAGGCTTTTGAAGAGCAAGGCCTTTCGGCCGGGTGGTATGCAAACCGCGCGTTTGCCAAAGAGGAAACCCGCCCCTGGACACATTTGGATTATGGGGTTAGCCAAAAATTTTTACAGATGGAATATGAGCGGGCTTTGCTTGGCAAAACCACCCCGCCCTGCCGCAGGCAATGTGCGGGCTGTGGGGTAAACACATTGCTGGGGGAGGCGTGCTATGCAGGCTCTTAGGATATTTTTTACCAAAAAAGGCGAGGCGGCCTATATCTCCCATCTGGATTTGCAGCGGGTAATGGCGCGCGCACTGCGCAAAAGCCGCCTGCCGGTTTGGTACTCGCAGGGGTTTAACCCCCATATTTATATGAGCTTTGCCCTGCCTCTGCCACTGGGGCAAGAGAGTGAGGCCGAGAGCGTGGACTGCAAAACCGAGGCGGAAGGCGCGGATTTTTCGGCCTTTTTGGGGTCATTAAATGGGGCCCTGCCCAAGGGGATTACCGCCCAGTCCATCGCGCTGCCCAAGCACAAACCCGCGGAGATTTGCGCCGCCGTATATCGTATTGAATATGAGGGTGCAGGGGAGCAACTGCCCAAAACCCTGGAGGCATTTGCCGCTTTGTCTCAGGCGCCCGTTATACAAAAACGCAAAAAAACCACCGAAACCGTTGACCTACGCCGTCTTGTGCAGGGGCTAACTCCGGCGGAAAACGAAGCTTTTTTAGCAATATTTCCTGCCGGAAGCGAACAAAATTTGAACCCTTTTCTATTCACCGGGTTTTTGGAAGAGACCTTTAAACTGCCACGAAATGCGGCAAAAATACTGAGACAAAAGGTGCTGCTACAAAATGGGGAAGAATTTTGTTGATTTTTGGCCGATAAATCTTTTGCTTTTTTTGTTTTAAGATGGTAACATAATTCTTACCGAATGGCCTGGACAGAAACAAGGTGGCTCAGCTGGCCAAAAACCGAGATACATTATTAGGAGGCGGCCCATGCGAATTGCCATTTTTGTAGAGACGTATTTTCCCTTTATCAATGGGGTGGTTACGCATATCCAAACCTTAAAACATGGCCTGGAGGCGCAGGGGCATACGGTGCTGATTGTAACGCTGGACCCCAAGGCGCGCAGCCACTATGTAAAGGACGATATTCTGTACTGCCCGGCAATCCCCTTAAAAAAGGTGTATGGTTATGGGGTGGCAAGCCCGGTAAACCTGCACCGCCTCAATATCATTCGCTCGTTCAACCCTGACCTCATCCATCTGCACACAGAATTTTCGATGGGGATATTTGCCCTTTTTGCGGCCGAACGGCTCAAAAAGCCGGTGGTGTACACCCTGCATACCATGTATGACGACTATATTTTTTACCTCTTCCCCAAAAAAGCGCCCGACCGCATGAAGAAAATGGCCAAGCCCCTGGCCCATTCCTATTTCCGCAAGGTGGCGGGTAAGGCCACCGAAATTATTGGCCCCTCTTATAAAGTGGTGGATTTTTTGAGCCGCTGCGGGGTGTCCCGGCATATCAATATTGTGCCCAATACCATAGATTTTACAGCGTTTTTGCCCGAAAATGAAAACAAAACCGAGGTGGCCGCCTTTAAAAAGCAGTTGGGCATTGAAGCGGGGGACGTGGCCATTGCCTTTGTGGGGCGGCTTGGGAACGAGAAAAGCCTGGATGTGTTGATTGACTATTTTCAGCAGGGTTTTAAAGGGGACAAACGCTTTAAACTGTTTATTGGGGGCGACGGCCCTGACCGCAGCCTGCTAGAGCAGGAGATTAAACGTTTTGGCATAGAGGACCAGGTGCAACTGATAGGCCGCATTGAACACGACAGGGTGCCATATTTTTACCGCGCCTGCGATTTATTCGCAACGGCTTCCCTAACGGAAATAAACTCCATTTCCCTTTTGGAGGCCACCGCAAGCGGCCTTTATGCTTTGCAGCGGCTGGATATATTAAACCGCGACCAAATTGTGCCGGGTAAAAATGGAGATATTTTTACAAACGCAGCCGAATTTAAGGCCCTGGTGGAAGAATACGCCGCCCTGACCCCAGAGGAGCGTAAGGCGAAGCACAAAGCCGTGTCAGACTATGCAAGGCGCTATGGCCCGGATGAGTTTATCGGTGAAATATCCAAGGTATACCAGCGGGCCATCCACCGCTACCGGCACCCAAACGCCTAGCGGAAAAGACAAGAAATCAAAAAGCCCATATGGCCGGCCGGCCATATGGGCTTTGCTGTTTTTGGGCTATTTATTCGTGGCTGTAAAGAAGCATTTCCATTTCACGGGTGGAATAGTGGTTTTTTAACAGGCGCTTTACCTCAAAGATATCATATTCCAAATCGTGATAACGCGCCGAGCGTGCAACCCCCTGTACCCAGTACTCGTCTGTTACCCAAATCAGTTCATACAATTCATCTGCGCTTTTGGTTCGGATATCCGCCTGCCGGGCATTTGCGCCAAAGATATGTATGGGCAGAACAAGCGCCTCCCGCTCCAGTTCGTGCAATGCCTCCCAAAACAGGCCGCCGCCGGTCACCTCATCTGAAAAGGCCTCCATTTCAGAGGTGCGGGCCGTCTCATTATCGCACAGCCAATCGTACATCTCCTGCGCATGGCAGGAAAGTTCCGGCAACATGCGAATGGCATGCAGGCACAAAAATAAGTGGCGAGAGAGCAGGGTCTCGGCGCCGTGATCCAGCCTACAGTACAGCACTTCTTTTTCTTCTATCAAGCGCACTGTTGGCTCCCACAAAAGGCTTGCCGCCGCCCCGGCCTGCAAGATAAACTCCTGCTTATTTACGATTCCCTGCCGGTCGATGTGCTCTTTTATGAGTTTTTTGTTCATGTCGCACCTGTTCTGTTCTATTTTGTTTGTAGGGTAAAAATGGGGAAAAACTAACCCAAAGCCCGGATACTTTCCAACAGGCGTTCACGTTTTTCCTGGGCTTTTGCTTGCTTTTCGCGTATTTCTTCCACCACTTGTGCGGGGGCTTTTTGCACAAAACCTTGGTTTTCCAAACGTTTTGTGTAATTTTCAATCTCTTTTTCGGTGTTTTCTTTTTCTTTTCCCAGCCGCGCCAGTTCTTTTTCGCGGTCAATCAGTTCCAGCATGGGTATAAAACCGCGCACAGTAGTGGTGGCCACCTGCGCCATTCCGGCGGTTTCGCCGCCAAAAGCCGGAACCAGTTCCGTGCTCTCGGCCCAGGCCAGTTTTTTCAACACACCCTCGGCCTCTTTAAAAACCTCGGGCCGCTGCGTTTCCACAATCAGTTTTGTGCGTTTGGCTGGGTGCACATTGAGTTCGGCGCGCACGGCGCGCACGGCGCGTACCAGCTCAATGACCTCGCCGAAATCACGCTGTTGGTTGGCAAAATCCAAATCTTTGCGGCGCATGGGCCACTGCTGTAGCATCAAGCTGCCCTCGTTGCCCGGCAGGCTGCTGTATATCTCCTCTGTAATAAAGGGCATAAAGGGATGCAGCAGTTTTAAGGCCCCGGTAAGCAACCACACAAGCACCCTTCGCGCGGTATCCGCGTCCTTGTGGTTTTCGCCCGTAAAACGTGTTTTGGCAATTTCAATCGTCCAGTCACACAGCACATCCCAAATAAATTCATACACTTTTTGGGCGGCCAGGCCAAACTCATACCGCTCCAAATTATCCGTAACTTGCTGTACAAGGTCATTATACACCGAAATAGCCCATTTGTCACTCAGTTCAAAATCATCTGTTTCGGGCAGGCCGGGTTCAAAACTTTCAGGTAGGTTCATCCGTACAAAGCGCGCGGCATTCCAAAGCTTGTTGGCAAAATTACGCGCCGCGCGCACCTTGTCGTCTGAAAAGCGCATATCGTTGCCCGGGGTACTGCCTGTTACCAGGGTGAAACGCAGCGCGTCGGCCCCAAACTCGGCTATCACATCCAGGGGGTCTATCCCGTTGCCAAGGCTTTTGCTCATTTTACGCCCCTCGGCGTCGCGCACAAGGCCGTGGATAAGCACGGTGTCGAAGGGGGCCTTGCCTGTGTAATGCAGGCCTGAAAAAATCATGCGCGAAACCCAGAAACCGATGATATCATAACCCGTTACCAGGGTGCTTGTGGGGTAAAAATAGCGGTAGTCCTCGCTCTCTTCGGGCCAGCCAAGGGTGGAAAAAGGCCAGAGGGCGCTGGAAAACCAGGTGTCCAGCGTGTCTTCGTCCTGATGTAACTGGGTGCTGTGGCAGTGCTGACACCGGCTGGGTTTTTCAATATCCACCGTAACCTTGCCACAACTTTCACAATACCAGGCGGGGATGCGGTGGCCCCACCAAAGCTGGCGTGAGATACACCAGTCACGGCTGTTTTCCATCCAGTGCAAGTAGGTTTTGGCAAAACGCTCGGGCACATAGCGGATGCTGTCGTTCCGCACGGCCTCTATGGCGGGGCCGGCCAGCGGTTCCATCCGCACAAACCACTGCATCGAAACCATGGGTTCAATGGTGGTGCCGCAGCGATAGCAAGTGCCCACGTTGTGGGAGTGGGGCTCAATTTTCACCAAATAACCGGCCTCGTCCAAATCGCGCACAATCTGTTTGCGCGCCTCAAAACGGTCCAGCCCCGCATACTTGCCCCCTTCGGCATTGATGCTTCCGTCCTCGTTCATCACGCAAAGTACTGGCAGGCCATGGCGGCGGCCCACCTCAAAATCATTCGGGTCGTGCGCGGGGGTAATTTTTAGGGCCCCGGTGCCAAATTCCGCATCCACATAGTCGTCTGCCAAAATGGGTATTTCGCGCCCGGCTAGGGGCAAAAGTACCTTTTTGCCCTGTAAATGGGTATAGCGGCGGTCGTTTGGGTGCACGGCCAAGGCGGTATCACCCAGCATGGTTTCGGGCCGGGTGGTGGCAATAATAATCGTTTCATCGCTGCCCACAACGGGGTAGCGGATATGCCAAAAATGGCCCTGCTGTTCCTCATGCTCCACCTCGGCGTCTGAAATGGTGGTGTGGCAATAGGGGCACCAGTTTACAATGCGCTCTCCACGGTAGATCAGTCCTTCATCGTATAAACGCTTAAACACCGTGCGCACGGCCTTGCTGCAGCCCTCGTCCATGGTAAAGCGTTCCCGGTTCCAGTCGCAGCTACATCCCAGTTTTTTTAGCTGTTCCACAATCCGCCCGCCATACTGGCGTTTCCAGTCCCAGGCGCGCTCCAAATATTTGTCCCGGCCGAGGTCCTCCTTGGTCAGCCCCTCTGTTTTCATATCGGCCACAATGCGGGCCTCGGTGGCAATAGAGGCGTGGTCTGTGCCGGGCACCCACAGCGCGGCAAAACCCTGCATACGCTTGTAGCGGATGAGGATATCCTGCCAGGTTTCGTCCATGGCGTGGCCCATATGCAATTGCCCGGTGATGTTGGGCGGGGGCATTACAATGGTATAGGGGATCTTATCAGGGTCCCGCCGGGTGTGGAAGAAGTTTTCCTCCATCCAGTATTCGTAGGTTTTATCCTCCACTTGCACGGGATCGTACACTTTTTCCAGTTCTTTCATCGTGGTTCCTCCAAGGTGGAAATATCAGATATGCGGGGTATGATGGCAGCCGGGGCAGAATCGCCGCGCAAAAAAAGAAAAAACCGCCCCATGAACATGGGACGGAAAAACCGCGGTACCACCCAAGTTGCCGGTGCAAAACCGGCCGCTTTAGCCTCCCGTTAACGGGGGAGAGGCGGAATAAGCTTGCCCAAAGGTTCACCCATCCTGCTCAGAAGTGACAGCCGCGGCCCATTTTACAGCCCTTTCAGCCAGGGGGGCCGCTCTCTAAAAAACAGGCGCCCGCAGGCCCTCTTCGTCAACACATTTTTCATGCATATTCCATGCATTACTTTAGTATAGAAGTAGTATAACAATAGATAGATGGCTTGTCAATTCATATACCAAATGGGAGGGTATTGCCCGTGTGAGAGCCGAGAGGTTTTCACGGATGAATTGAAAGTCAGAATCGCTGAACGTACCTGCCTTTACTACAAGGCCGGTGATTGCGAGGTAGTTGCCCGGCTGCCTCTGCGCCGGTTTCGGCATTGGCGGGGCGCAGGGGGTGGTGCAGCTGCAGCTTGCAGTGGGGGGCGCCACATCCCCAGTGGGGCCATTCTGCCCCTTGGCCCGCTGCCGCCGGTGGGTGCGCTAGCCCCCGGGGCTGGCGCACCCGGCAAGGGCCCGCTCTCCGGCAAGCCGGAGCCACCCTCGGCCTGTTCAGAATCCACAGGCGGAGCGCTCTCCGGGGCAGGGGAGGACGGGCCCTCCGGCCCTGCGGGCAGGGCCGAGCC
>CAZKBM010000005.1:43315-82566 GCA_964550985.1 uncultured Oscillospiraceae bacterium | reverse complement strand
CCCTGGCGCGCAGCACCATGCTTTGTGGGTACTCATTTTCTGTGATTATCGTCTCACTTTTGGTAAATTTTTTCCTCAATATCAGCCAGGCGGAATTAAAACATATTTTAATCAGTTTATTTATTGTGGGCAGCCTTGCCGGGCTGTATATCATATTGGTGCGCATGAAAAAAATTCCCCGCCAATTTGACCACCTGATTGAGAAGCTGGGCAACCGCCTAATTTTTGGCCGGAACTCGAATGTGCTGTTGCTGATAGATATGGTGAGAGAGAAGGCCATAGTAGAGGTGACGGTTGACCATTTGCCAGAATGTTTGCATGGTGTTAAGCTTGCCGATAGCGCCCTGAAACTAGAGCATGATATTCAAATTTTATATATCAAACGCAACGAGGCGCCCCTGCCGGTAATTGATGGAAACACAACAGTGCTGCCTGGGGATATGCTGCTGCTGTTTGGAGACTACAAAACCATACGCTCGGTTTTTGAGCGGCCGATAGATACGCCTCCTTCTGGTACAGAAGATAAAAAGAATGAAAATAGAGAGATGAAAAAAGAGAAATAAGAAAATGTATGTAATAGTAAGAATAAGGTTATGAATGGTAGCGTTTAGGAAATATTTACTGCCAGCCCAAGCTTTTGCCAGAAATGCTTATGTAAAGCTCATTATACTGGTAAAGAGGTGCGCCTGTGTTCGGGGAAAGAGCTATAATTTTACTCCGCTTTTGGTTCTGCATCCATAAAAATGCGTGAACCGGTTGCGCCCTTTTGCCCCTGATATTTGCCCTTATAGGGGTTTTGCGCCTCACAATCCATCTGCGCAAATACCAGTTGCCCAACCCTGCGCCCTGCCTTTAATTCAATTGCGCAGCGGTTTGCATTAAACAACTCCAGGGTTATTTCACCCTGAAAGCCGGGGTCTACCCAGCCTGCATTTTGTACAAATAAACCCATACGGCCCAAAGAGCTGCGCCCCTCTACAAAAGCGGTAATATGATTGGGTAATTTAAAATATTCCATCGTGGTGGCCAGCACAAACTGGCCGGGCAACAGTAGGGACTTGTCTGCTTGTAGGGTTTTATACTGTATGTTGCCGTTCATGGTAATAACGCCTGTGGCTGAATCCTCAATAACAGCATAGGTATCCCCCAGCCTGATATCCACGCTTGCAGGCTGAATTTGCCCTTCACTGAGGGGCGAAATAGATAAAGTTTTATTTTTCAACATTTTCTGTATAGTTTTATCCGATAAAATCATGTAAAAACCTCTCAGAAAAGCATATTTTAACAGATTAAATTCTATTATTATAAAATTTAATGAGACTCATCTACGTGTGTTTTGTAGTAATGATAAGGCCTCCTTTGCACTTAGCACCTTGCCATAGCACACTACCTTACCATCCACTACAAGTGCAGGTGTGGTTAATACCCCGTAACTGGCAATTTGCGCAAAATCGCGAATATGCTCCACCTCTTCTTCACAGCCCATGTCCCGTAAAGCCTCTCGCACCGCTGCTTCCAAGGCGTCACATTTCTTGCAGCCGGAACCCAATATTTTAATGCCTTTTTGCTCCGCTTTCTCCGTCTCCGCCCGCTCCATCGCCTCGGATGTACAGCTGCCGCCGCAGCAGCAGGCAGTTTCCTCTTTCTTTTTCCCAAAGCCAAATAATGCCATTTTAGTAAACCTCCTTATATCAGTAAGCCTGCAAACAGGTTAAACAAATAACCAACCGCTATAATGCCCAGTGTGCAAATTACAATAAAAATAACCAGTAAACGCGGCTTAATGGCCTTTCGCAGCAAAATCATGGAAGGGAGACTGAGGGTGGTAACGGCCATCATAAAGGCCAATACCGTACCCAGTTGCGCCCCCTTTGCCAGTAGTGCCTCGGCCACAGGGATGGTGCCAAAAATATCTGCGTACATGGGTATTCCCACCAGCACGGCCAACAGCACCCCAAAAGGATTGTTGCTCCCCAAAATGGTTTCTATCCAAGTTTCGGGTATCCAATTGTGGATAAGGGCCCCTACACCCACGCCTACCAAAATATAGGGTAAAACACTTTTAAAGGTTTGTAAAGTTTGGTTTTTTGCGTAAAGGAAGCGCTCTTTTTGCCGAAGGCTGGGGCTGTCTATTTCCACGGATGCGGCATTGCGGATAAACGCCTCTACCTCATTTTCCAACTTTAGTTTTTCGATAATAGTACCGCCCAAAACTGCAATAATTAGCCCCACCAGTACGTAGGCAAAGGCTACCTTGGGGCCAAAAATGCTTGTGAGTAAAACCAGGCTACCCAGGTCCACCATGGGGGAGGAGATGAGAAAAGAAAAAGTGACGCCCAGTGGTAAGCCCGCGCTGGAAAAACCAATGAACAAGGGGATGGAGGAGCAGGAACAAAAAGGCGTTACCGTTCCCAATAAAGCGGCCATGCAATTGGCGCCCAGGCCATGGAAACGCCCCATAATTTTTTTACTGCGCTCGGGCGGGAAATAGCTTTGAATATAGGAGATAATATAGATTAAAACACACAATAAAATACTAATCTTAATGGTGTCAAACAGAAAAAATTGAAAGCTGGCCACAATGCGGTTTTCTAAATCCAGGCCCAGTGCTTTAAATACCGCGGCGATTAGCATGTTTAACCATTGCATGCCCAAAAGCTGGTTTTGTATAAAATCCCCTATTATGAACATTCACAGCCCCCTTCCCCCGTCCCGGTACACCGCAGGCCGGCCACAAATTCCCGAAATGCGGTTAATGTGGCGCAGTTTAAGGAATAATAAGACCATTTACCGGCTTTTCTGGCCTGGACCAAATGGCATTCGCACAAAATTTTCATATGATGGGAGAGGGTTGGCTGGCGGATACTGAAATGCTCTAATAACTTACAGGCGCACATTTCCCCCTGGGTAAGCATCTGTACAATCTGTAAACGGTTTTCGTCGGCCAAGGCTTTAAACAAAAAAGATGCTTCTATCAAGTCCATCTCTTGCGCACTCCTCACATCGATGAAAATCTATTTATCCTTTATACCACTTATATCATATTAGATAGATAGATGTCAATGCGTAAAAAATATTTATAAATACACAAGAAATATAGCTGTTATATAAATTATAAACAAGCGGCGGGAATAACAAAAGAAAAATAGCATATTTACAAGGGCAGTTATACCGCATTTAATGCCCAATTAAAAGAATATTTGGGGGGTTCTACCAGGCCGGTGATAAAGCTATGGTTCCTTTTATATTGCTTTAATACTGTTTAATAATAGAATAATATTTTGTATATGTGTAGATATTATAAAAAATGGGAACCCTTGAAATAACTAAAAATATTCACAAATAGTAAAGAAAAATACAAGAATAATAGCTGATTTTTTACGCAAACTTTTGCGCGGCATTGAAAGTAAAAATGCAAGTTTATTTTTACTAAAATAGAAATTTATCAGGTTCGTACACGAAGTGGCTTATAAGCAACGGGAGAGTGAGGGTGAAATTTCAGTTGGATTTTATTCATTGCCGGCCTCGCGGAGATATCCTGTTAAACTTACTAAACCCACTACAACAGTGGGAAGCAAAATTATTTTGAGCATTCCAGCCGTGATATGCCCGCAAAAGATGCAGCACCGTGGCTGGTAACATTGCCATTGTAACTGGGCCTGTTGCCAGTGTAGATGTGATACCAAATACTACGCACGTAAAAGTAGGGCAATTTTCTTTTGCCAAGTTTATATGTGTAAGGGGTGACCTCTGTATTTTGAGAAAACAAAAGTTTGCTGTTCAAAAAATGGAAAATGGATGGCTAGACTAACGCCTGATAAAGGTGGTGACTTTATGCCTGCCTTGTATCCTGTTGTTTACACAAAAATTTGTAGCCAAGCTAATAGTCCCCTAAGCCTAAACAATGACATGCAAAGCGGCGTCTTATTCCGCCCCGCGTCGTCGTCCATCTCGCGCTAAGTGCCGCCTTTAGCGGTTGCGCTCGAAACAGACCCGTGGGCCTAGTCAATCACAATAGCTACGGCTATTGCGGGGTCATCCTCCTTGCTGTGCTAAATATTATTACATGCCATGCCTTTGTTTAGCCTTGGTGAACGACTAGCAGAGATGTAGGAATGTTTAAATGGAATATGTAAAATAAAGAAAATAAAAACAATAGTATGAAGATGGCTATAATATACTACAATTACCAGTATGCTTAGCCAACAGGGCCCCAAATGATAGTATTAGCTCAAGTGATTATTTGTCATCGAATAAGAGTAGAAGCTTAGGGTGATTTTCCATGACAGCAAAAATAGACCAGAATACTTTGGAGCTTATACAATAAACCAAACACCTTTTGTCCGGTTGAATGGCTATTGACCAGCATAGAAATGTCTTTCCATTAAGGACAAATGGTAACGATTTGTTGATGAGACAAGCGGCCATACATTGCCTAAATGGTAGGTAAAAACCGAGCCATAAAAAGTAGAAGGGGCAATAATTGGGGACCTTGGATAGCCAGAACAACCAATCAATGGCAAGCCTGGTAAGCCAACCAGATTAGTACAAGAGTTACAAAGCATAACTAGGAAATGGCACAAAATGATACATTGCGGCGGACACCCAATTGCAAAAACAATGAAAGAAACAGGGCAGATACAGATAGCAAAATAATAAAAAATACTAGTAGAAATACAGTAAATTATTTTATATAAAGAATAAG
Organism: uncultured Oscillospiraceae bacterium; assembly: GCA_964550985.1. Classification (GTDB taxonomy): domain Bacteria; phylum Bacillota; class Clostridia; order Oscillospirales; family Ruminococcaceae; genus JAAYCI01. The sequence continues at coordinate 77,861 of CAZKBM010000005.1, read as the reverse complement.
AAAATGAAAAGAAGGACAAATAAACAGATAGAGGAAAATACCAGAATAAATACTGTGTTTATTATAGAAATTAAATAGTAATATAACGGTAAATAAACAAGACGCATTGAAAAACCAATAAAATCGTATATGGTAGGCAAAATAAATTAATATTACATTATAACGTATCTTTAAGCCTAAATATGGCAAGTAAAGGTAATGGCGCAGGAGGGGAAACACTACATTAAAAGGGTAAAATTAGGTTAAGTAAATAAAGCTAAGCTACGAAAAGAAGGCCATGTGAGGCGAAGCCACGTAAAATTGACAATGCAAAACAAAGGTGCGTAAGACGAGGCCAGATAAAACTTGGCTGTGTCAAAAATAGCTGTTGTAAAAAAGCCGTGCTACACAAAATAAGCAACGAATAGGCAGAACTAAAATTCTAAATTTCCATCATTTTACACGAATCATTCATAATTTTATTATATTATTAAAATTACCTAAAAATGAATGCCCCGCCATATGAAGATGACGAAAATAAAAAATGATAATACGATTATTAAAAAGAATGGGTCTGCCAATAAATGTCAATTGCATTTCACTGGCATTAGCGGTACAATGCCATTAAGGAGCCAATGAGGAAGACACAATAGATAGCTTAAATATAAATAATAATGCTAACGCCCCAGAAGTTTGCCCAACAAATGGTGCTAAATAATGCTTTGATGTGTTTATTTGTTTATGGTAAGTGCGGTTCCGCCAGATGGCGGTAAATGCCATAATTGCTGTAAAATATAGAATAAATTTTAATGGATAATGGGGAAAAAAACTTGAAATACGATTTTGAAACATGGAAACCACGAATAAACCGCTTTTCAGCAAAATACGAGCAAGCGAAAGAATTGAACTTTCCTGAAGATGCCCTGCCACTTACCATGGCCGATATGGAATTTGTTTCGCCGCCAGAAATTGTAGAAGCAATGGTAGAAACGGCGGAATTTGGCCTTTATGGATACAGTGCACCAGATGAGGCCTTTTACCTAACCATTGCAAATTGGATGGAAAAGCGGCATGGTTGGCGGATAAATACGAAGAATATATTGCTATTTTCTGGTATTTTACATGCCATGCACGTGGCCATTAATACCTTTACAAAACCGGGGGATAAAATATTGATTCATAACCCCAACTACCCACCTGTTGTGCGTATGCCCAAGGAGACGGGGCGGGTAGCGCTTGAAAACCGGCTGCTGGATAACCAGGGACAGTATGAACTGGATTTGCCAGATTTAGAGGCTAAGGCAGCCGAAGCAAAAATGATGATATTTTGCAGCCCGCACAACCCCTGCGGAAGGGTGTGGCGCAGAGAAGAACTCTTGGCGATTGCCGAAATTTGTTACAAACACAAATTGATACTGTTCGTAGATGAAATACATGCTGATATCATTATGCCCGGGTTTAAACAGGTGGCATTTGGCACCTTGCCAAAAAAATATCTGCAAAATACACTGATTGCAACCTCTGCCTGTAAAACCTTCTCATTGGGCGGCCTTTCCACGGCTTTCCTATTTGTAGAGGATGAAAATATAAGAAAGCAGATTGCCGAGCAAGCAAACAAAGATGGCCATTACTGCAATTCACTCTTTGGCCTGGTTGCAACCAAAACCGGTTATGATAAGGCGGAAGCTTGGCTGGAGGAAATGCTACAGGTGGTAAACCAAAACTACCAGCTATTGAAAGACTGCGTACAAAATAAGTTGCCGCTTTTGCAGCTAAGCCCACTACAGGGCACCTATCTAGCCTGGCTAGATTGCCGTGCTTTACAACTGCCGCAAGAGGAACTGATGAATTTATTCCGTGATAAAGCTGGGCTTTACGCCGCAAATGGCGCCGAGTATGGCAGTGCGGGGCAAGGCTACTTGCGCATTAACCTGGCCTGCCCTACAGTAAAATGGAAAGCAATACTTGAAAATATGGAAATTGTGATAAGAGAATATGTAAATAGTGGTGTATTATAGGAAAGAAGGGGAATATGATGGTGATAGTATGCTACCCGAAATGAACTACCTGTAAAAAAGCCATGGATTGGCTGCAAAAACAGGGCATTGAGCCTGAGTATCGGAACATACAATTAAACCACCCGGGTGTAGAGGAACTAAAAGCCTGGCAGCAGAAAAGCGCCCTGCCTCTGAAACGGTTTTTCAATACCAGTGGTTTGGTTTACCGTAGCTTAGAGCTGGGGCAAAAATTGCCCCAGATGGACGAGGAGGAAATGTTTGCCCTTCTATCCACCGACGGTATGCTGGTGAAACGGCCACTGCTGATAGGGGAGGATTTTGTTCTAGTGGGATTTAAAGAGCAGGAGTGGGAAAAACAATTGGGGTCTACATCGTTTTAAAGGAAAAGTGGTTTACAGTTTCGCCATTCCGGGTCTTTCAATTGCTCCGGCTATTTTTCTATAAACTCTATAGTAAAAGCTTTAAAAAGAATTAATTCAATAGAAACGAATAAGAAAGCTTAAAAAAGAAAATTTAATTCTCCATAAATATGAATAGCTTTAGTGGCAATGCTACCATATATAGCATATAAAAACCAGATTGGTAATTCGCCTTCAAAATATAGAGTACTTAATTGGCAGGTAAATCCACAGTTAATAAGCGCATAAATTGTTTTAAAAATAAAAACACAGAATGAAATGCAAATAATACATCGTATTATTGAATGAATATTCCAGTAATAAAAGAAACACTCCAACAACCAAACCGGCTTACCTTAGGAGACTCATATGAAAAATAAAGCGAAAAAAGCGGCTACACTCAGCATGGCAACCCTGGTAGTGTTTTTTTGCCTGGGCCTTTTTACACTACCCGTACTGGCCGAGGATGGGAATGTGCCCCAGGTGGTTTTGGATGCCCGCAATAGCGTACTGCGGGTTGTGGTAGAGGGAAAAGATTTTATTGCAGAGGGAAGCGGTTTTGCAGTAGGAAGTGAAAAGCAACCATATATCATTACAAATAACCATGTAGTAGAAGATGGGCAGTATTATTACCTTTTTTATGATACGGGCAAATATGTGGAGGGAAAGGTATATAAAACTTACCCGGACCAAGACCTTGCGGTAATCAAACCGTTATCACCCATTAAAGGCTTAACTATTTTGCCCCTTGCAGATAAAGATGTGGATAGCGGCCTGGCCGTGTATGCCTTGGGTTTCCCTGGTGCTTCAGACGTGCTGGCCTCCGGTTTTGAACAGCAAAACTTTACCACCCGCGAAGAGTTTTTAAGCTCTGTTGTGGCCGATAAACAGTCTATGACCGTTACAAATGGCATTATCAGCGCCATTCGTAATTCCAAACTGATTGGTTCAACCAATGAAGAGGTAAAAATGGTACAAACCAATACGGCCATCAACCAGGGTAATTCGGGCGGGCCGCTTTTGAATGCACAGGGCTTTGTGGTGGGCATCAATACCATTGGCCTTTCGGGTGTGGATACCATTGAGGCGATGAATGGCAGTGTGCATGTGGATGAACTGCTGAAACTGTTAAAAAAGGATGGGGTTCCCTTTACGGTAACACAAGAAGGGGCCCTGGCTACGGACGGTACGGGGCAGGCGCCTGCGGTAACGCCTCAGCCTGATGGTGCAAACACAATGCAGAACCTGATGGTGGGCGGTGGTTTGTTGGTTTTTGCCTTGGCCGTTTTGGTGATTGTTTTGGTGGCACTGCGCAGCCGAAAAGCAAGCCCCAAGCGAGAGATGGGCATGTTGACCTGGGAACGTGGCGGCTTTGTGATGAACGAAGTGGAAATTCAGCAGAAAATGATGGTGTTTTTACAGGAATTATTACAGCTTGAGGCCTCGGGCAGGGATGTGTACGCCCTGCTTTCGCCAGAGAATATTTTCATAGGGCCTAAGGGCATCAGCTTAAAAAAGAAGCGCAAGGGGCAAGAAGATTCTGGCGCTATTAAACTTTATCCTGGCTATTCCGCGCCCGAAAGTTATGACAACCGTACAAGCCCGGCCTCTAGCGTATATTTTGTGGGGGCGCTGATGCGCCTGCTCTCCACCGGGCGCAGGCCGGAAAATGCCCTGAGGCGGGAGGAGGTAAAAGACCCGGGCGCCGCACAAAGCAGCACCCTGCAGGAAATTATCAGCGAGGCCATGGCCCTGCGGGAAGAAGAGCGCGGGCAGGGTTTAAATGGGCTGTATTATCGGCTTGGTAACGCGGGCCCCGCCATACAGTACGAAAATGGCTATCTGCAGGCGCAGAATTATGGGGGGTATTACTCTTAAATTGTATAAGGAGGTTTTACGACAATAAAATAAGGCGTTAAATAAATACGATTCGAAAAAGAGTTTCGTAAATATTTGCGCCTTTTCTTTTTGCCAAGGGGAGTATTCAGCGCGGCTTTTGAGAAGCTACGCAATATATAAACTGCTAGAAACTGTTATGCAGCGCCTGGTTTTTCCCATATCTATGCGCTACTATTTGTTCATTTGCTGTAAAATAAATAATACAAAAGAAATGTTGTAAAAATAGCTTAAAATAATTAGATGTTACAGGCCCTGCTGCTTAAGCCAGATGTGCATCATAAGTTGCTGGGGTAGCAATTTTGCCGCTACATGGCAGCCTTTTGCGTACCAACCGTATGTGGAGAAGGAGCGTCCCTTTTTTGCGTCTTTGAGTGCCTTTCTTGCCACTGGGCCGGGTGGGGTTTGGGCCTGATAACGCTGCACGGTTTGCTGTGCCTCGCTGCTGGCACGGCTTACAAAAGCCGTGTCCATCCACCCGGGGCACACGGATGTTACCGTTATACCACTGCCGCGTAATTCCCTGTTTAATGCACTTGAATAATGATGAATAAATGCCTTTGTAGCGCTGTACAGGTTTAAATAGGGCAATGGCTGAAAAGCGGCAATGGAGGCTATGTTTAGGATATGCCCGCCTTTTTGCATATGGGGCAGACAAAGCAAGGTAAGGCCCACCACTGCGGCTGCGTTTAAATCCACCATATTGAGCGATTCTTCGGCTGTACTGGCCTTCCATAGGCCAAACTTGCCATAACCCGCATTATTGATGAGCCAGCTGATGCTGTGAGCCTGGCTTTGTAAAAGAGCCGAAAAATTCAATAATTCCTGCCGGGAAGAGAGGTCTATCAAAACAGGGCGTATTTTATGGCCATATTTATTTTGAATTTCCAGCAATTTTTCCTGGCTGCGGGCTAGGGCCCATATCTCCTCAATTTGGGTGTCGCAGGCCAGCAAAGCCACAAATTCTTTGCCCAGCCCACCACTTGCGCCCGTTATAATGGCTATATTTTTAGTCGGCATCAGGGCAATCTCCTCATAGCAAAATACACAGATAAAATGGATTATACGGCTAGATACGGCTTTTGTCAACCGCATATTTGGAAAAGCAGACAGCTGTGGTATACTAGGTGTAGCCTGTAAAACTGAAAAATCCTTTAGGGGCCCATGGGGCCTGCAAGGTTGTTATATTCTATAAAATAAAAATAATTTGTATACATAAATGCTAAACAGCTAAATGCTTTTGGGAAATAAGGAGGCTAGGACGTGAACCCTAAAACGGTATCGGCCCTGACCAGGGCCTTTTTGGTAGAACTCATCGCCCTGGGTGATGACGTGGAACTCAGTTCGGTACTGAGGCCAGAAAATGTGCTGATTTGCGAAGATAAAATAAGCCTAAAAAATGTATTACCTGTTGAGCCATTTGTGCCGGTGGCGGGTTTTGCCGCGCCCGAACAATATGTGGCAGGGGATTGTGAACGCGCCCCAGTATATTTTGTAGGGGCGCTGATGTATACGCTTTTAACCGGCGGCCCGCCCCCCGATGTGCGCAGCCGTTTGGCGCAAGATGATTTTTTGGCTGGAGATCAAACGGAACTTGGCGTAGTTATGAAGCATTGCCTGGCGCTGCGCCCTAATGACCGATATGCCAACCTCTCCTTTGTGTTAACAGCGTTGCAACAGGTGGATGGAATTGACGGCAGCGAAGCCGTGACCCAGGGTTTGGAAAAAGGGCCGCATAAAAAGGAAATAAAACCCGCAAAAAAAAGTAAGAAAAAGATACTTATTCTTCTTTTAGTTGTATTTGTTTTAGCGGTGGGCTTTTTATGTTATACGCTGGTGCAGGGTATGCAGGCGGAAGAGGCCCTAAAAGCGGGAGAATTTGAACGTGTTGTAAGCATTTTAGACAAAACCCCTTGGCTAAAAAGCAGCCGCAGCCAAAGCTACAATTACGCCCAGGCCATGCAATTGTGGAAAGCTGGCGCCTATGGCCAGGCCCTGCAGCTGCTTGAGGGCCTGGGAGAGTATGGAGACAGCGCCCAAAAAGCCCAGCAGGTGAAATACGACCATGCACTGGCCCTGCTGCAAACCCGGCAGCTGGAGGAGGCGCAAACCCTGTTTGGAGAACTGGGTGAATATGAGGACAGCAGCGCGCAAAATGCCCAGATAACGGCCTATTTGCAGGCTCAGACCTTGGAGGACCCCCTGGCAAAATATGAGGCGTACAACAGCTTTGGGGAATACCTGGACAGCCGCCAGTTGGCGCGGGATGCCGCAAGCGGGGTGTACCAGGCGGCTATGGCGGCTTACCTGGGGGGCGACATTGCCGGCGCGGGCAGCCAATTTACAGCGCTTGGTAATTTTGAAGACGCCCCCATTTATCAGCAAATATGTGATATTTGGGTCAATGCCTCGGGCACTGCGGCCGACAACAGGGCTTTGCTGGCCTCGGTGTTGGCCTACAGTGAGGTGGCCAATTTAGAACCCGTACTGATGAGCGACCGGTTTTTTATGGTATTTTTAGAAGGGGTATGGAATTCCCCGGATGGCGGCGGTGAAATAAGCTTTGAAGAGGACAAATTTAAAACGCCCCTTTTGCCTACAGCCGGCAAAAATTGGGCGTTTGAAAATCGATCTATCGTAAATACGGGTGGAACCATTGCGGTATTTGGGTATCTTTCCCCCAATGAACTGACCATGACGGTTTCTGCAAGCGGCGAAACCTATACCTATCAGCGGCAGGCTGCCGAAGGCTAAAAAGAATAAAAAGGAATTATTCAGTTATTAATATTGATTTTCTATTAAATCTTCTTAAAATCTTAGTAAATGATGGCCGATAGGGAAGATGGTTCAACGGGCGCATTCCATTGGTTATTTATCCTAAACTTATCCCCCAAAGAAGCTAAGCTGACGGCTTCCATAGCCCTGCCGGTAAGCCGCAATAATCTCTCGCATTTCATAAAGCAGGCCCAGTTGTTTGCAGCGTGTTGTAAAGGTCTGCCATAAAGATTTTACATCCGGCGGGGCGCAGTGGTATAGATTGCCGTATTTATTGCGGTATTTTTGGGCTAATTTTTGGCCGGGGTAGAGGGTATCCAATTTTTGGTAAAAATACTCTCTTTGGCCGGTGCGCAGGGTGACGCCAAAACCCGGATAGATAAAACGGGCGCCTGCTTTGGCGGTGGCGTCCACAAGGGCCAAAAGCCCGGCTGCATCATCGGTGAGCCAGGGCAAAACAGGCATGAGCAATACCCCGGTAAATAGCCCGGCGGCGGCAAGTTGTTGTATGGCTTCGAGACGCTGGCTGGGCAGTGGGGCATGGGGTTCTATCTGCCCGGCCAAAGTATCATCTAAGGTGGTAAGGGTTATTTTACATATTACGGGGCTATTTTTCTGTATTTCCCGCAGAATATCGATATCACGGCAGATTAAATTACCCTTTGTGGCAATGGCCACCCCAAAATCATAGGCGCTTAATAGTTCCAGCGCATGGCGGGTAAGTTGTGCTTGCTTTTCAAATGGGTTGTAGGGGTCGCTCATAGCGCCGGTTGCCACAACGCCCGTTTGGGCCTTGCGCGCCAGCTCTTTTTGTAAAATAGATAAAGCATCGGCTTTTGCTGTAACCTCATCGAAGTTTTCCACATGGTAGCAGTCGCTGCGGCTATCACAATAAATACACCCGTGGCAGCAGCCCCGGTAAAGGTTCATGTTGAAATCTCCACCAAACCAGCCACTGTTTTTGGTGCGGCCGAGAATGGTTTTAGCGGGCAGGGTTTTCATCGCTTGGCCTCCCAGGGGTAGTAGGTAATAAACAAAAAGCAAAAAGCACCAGTATAACCATCAATAGCTTAAAATTTCCTAATTTAAAGCAGATGAGAAATGAAAATATAGGAAAATGGAACAGGTAAAGCACTGCGTAAAAGGGCTGTGATAACTATACTGGGCAGCCCTGCCTCAAAGGCCGGCCCGGTGCAGTACCGCCGCTTTGTAAAAAGAACTAAGAGACTTATGCCGGGCAGAGGGGGATGCGCAAAACGGTCTTCAACCGTTCGGGTTTGGTTTTACGTGGGTCACCCAAATAAATTTCATGATGGGACCGCCTACCAGAAGCATCTGGCAGATACCCATTTTCGGTAATAAAATCGTGTAAAATGGCAAGGCTATGGGGTTCTTCCGCATAGGGGCCAAGGTGCATCATCTGTGCGCACAGCCCCTCGTCGTACACGGTAAAAAGTACCTTGTTAAAAGGGAGTTCGGGCTTTTTCTTCTGCGCCAGGTCTTTTGCCCAGGTAAAAACTTCCTGGGTAACAAACTCGGGCTGCCGTATCATCGAGGTCCACTGCCAGTTACAGCGCGTCTGGGCAGTAAAATTGCCGCTTGGAGAACACCAAAGCCCTTCCAGCGGCGGCACCACGTACTCAAAATAACCCGCAGGGACCATCTGGCCCATCTTGCTCATTTTAATGGTAAAACTAAGGGCATACAAAAGGGCCAGCGCCTCTTGATAGGCAGGCGATTCCGGCGCGCCTTCTCCCTTTACCTGGAAATAGGGCAGTGGGGGCACCTTTCGTAAAACCGGCGTTTTACCGGGCGCATAAAGGTCTGGAAATTGCTTCTTGTAGTCAAATATTGCGTTATTCTTTGCCATAATACCCACCTCTGCTTCGTGTTATCTTCTTGCTGCCAAGTGTAACACAAAATAGATGACAGGGAATGTCAGCTTATTTAAAAAAGGATAAAACGCCTTAAAATGGCTTTTAAAAGCTTATTTCAAGGCATATAATATACACATTCTGGCAAGTTCCTCTTCCACAGCCTTTCGCAGTGCGGGCGGGTTTTGTACCGTTAAGCCACTGCCAAAAGAGAGCAGATAGCCAACCAGCCAGTTGCCCGGCGCCAAGCGCAGCCTTACGGCAAAGCTTCCATCCTCTTCGGTTTGAATGCTGGAAAGAGAAAATTCATCGTACACACGAAAGGCAAGTTCCTTTTTAAACCGCAGTTCCAGGTCTATCGCCTCGGCCTCTTCCTCTATAGCAGGGTGCAGGCCAGCCGGAGCAGGGCGGGGCTCAAACCGCTCATCGGTATAGGATAGGTGTAAAATACGGCTCAGTTTAAAAAAGCGAAACGCGGCGCGCTCCCGCGAATAGGCACACAGATACCAGCCCTGCCCCCGGAAAAGGATTTTTGTGGGCTCGGCCAGCCGCCGGGTAAGCCGGCCGCTGCTGCTTACGTAAGAAAATGCAACAACGATTCGGTTCAAAATGGCGTCTTTTAGTATGCGAAAGGTGTTTTGCAGGGCCTCACCGCCGCTCCAGGGTGCAAAATCCACCTCCAACCAGGGTTCGCTGGGGCCAAAAAGTGCGCCCAGCTTATCCAAAGCGGCCTGGGAATCGGGTGTGCCCAAAGCGGTAAGCCCGCTTAGCTGTGAGAGAAGTTGCTGCCGTTCCTCTTCGGTAAAGAGTGCTTTATCCAAAACAAAACCCGGCATGAGGCGTATGCCGCCCCCGCGCCCTCTTTGGGCCCAAACGGGTATGCCTGCGGCGGAGAGCGTATCCAAATCCCGGTAGATGGTACGTTTGGAAACCTCAAACCGCTGGGCCAGCTCTTCGGCGCTGGCCTGCCCTTGGCGCACAAGAAAAAGGGTGATTTCATAAAGGCGCTGCTGCATAAAAACTCCTGTAAAATAGCGAAAATTTATAAAAAAAGAGGGATACAATGACGAAAAAACAATTTGAAAGGGCCGTGCAATATATGTATGCCCACCAGGAGCCAGCCTACCCAGACGGTCTGCACCCAAAGAGGGTATTGCACCTGGCCCTGTGCCTGGCAAAGGCGGAGGGCGCTGGTAAAGTGAATACAGAAGTACTGGTACTGGCCTGCCTTTTGCATGATGTGGGACGAGCAAAAGCAAAAAAAGGGAAAAACCATGCAAAATTAGGCGCACAGATGGCAGAGCAGTTTTTAACAGAAGAAGGTTATGAGGAAAAAATAATACATAATGTGAAAAAGTGTATTGAAACACATAGCCACAAGGGGCAGGGAAGACCAGTTGGTATAGAAGCTAAAATATTATACGATGCGGATAAATTGGATTTTACTGGGGCCAGTGGCTGCGCACGAATGTTGGCGCTGAGCTACATGCGGGGCTTGCCTTTTTACATAGAAGATGAGAGAGGGGGCCCATTGCCGGGAAGGAAGGACGAGCCAGCTTCCCTGTTTGGGGAAGCCAGAAAAAGAGAGAAGCGAAAAGAGACCTACTATACCGACACGGCGAAAAAATGGGGCGAAAAGCGTGACAGGGTTAGGCAAAAGTTTTTTACACATTTAAAAAAGGAGATGCGAACACCCGCGCGAAGAGCCCTATTCTATTTAAAGGATTTGTATGGGCCGCAGGGGAAACCGCAAAATGGAAAAACTATATTGGCAGGGGGGATCAAAAAAAAGAGAAAATATCTAAAAATATCCAAAAAACAACCACAAAAAAGTGTGGAGAAGATTGTGTGAAGAAGCCAAATAATTACAAGGTAATAAAGAAGCCAAGATAATGCAGTAAAAACCCAAAATAATAAATGTAATAATAACCTGAAAACCCGAAATGAATAAAGAATAATACGGCAAAAAATATGGAAAATATATAGGGCAATACCGCACAAAGAAGCGTGGGCGAAGCGCCGAGCAGATTTGCTTGGTCGATTTCAAAAAAAGCACAGGGAATACTGGGTGTATTCTCGCGTATTTTTGGGGAATATGCCGGGTAAAGATGCCGGTGATGCGGCTGGGTCAGCTTTGTGCGGTGTTGCCATAGATAAACCAAAATACAGCCTAAAATAGGACCTTTAAATTGCGCTATAAAACCCTATAGCTTTTCCAGCGCAAAAAAACCGTCCTCTTGCCCCGCCTTGTAGGCGCTTATCAGGGTTTCGGGGTTTCTGGTAAAGCGGCTTACCTCTAAGGCCCCCTCGGGCGCCACTATTACGGCCCGGCCTGCGGCTTCAAGTTTAAATAGGCGCTGCAAAGTATGATTATACACGATGTGGCGCAGGTGTATGGCTTTTAACAGGGCGGGATATGCGGCGTATTTGGCGGCATAAACAGGGCGTAAACCCATGGGCTTTTTACGGTATCCACGTGGGCGGGTTAAAATAACCACCAGCTTTTCATAGCCCTCTTCCAGGGCCTTATCCAATGGAATGGGAGCCCCAATGCCACCGTCCAACAGCTTATGGCCCCTGTATTCGGCCACAGGAGATAAAAGAGGCATGGAACAAGAGGCACGGATGGCATAAAACCCCGGCTGTATATCCTCTTTGCCAAAATAAATGGTTTTACCGGTTTCAATATCCAAAGCGCCCGCGTAAAAATCACAGGGGGAAGTGTGGAAAGAAGCAAAATCAAATGGGTCTAAAATATCGGGTATTTCCCCAAAAATAAAATCCATGCCAAACAGTGAGCCTGTTTTGCATAAACTGCCAAGGCCCAAATATCGGGGGTCACGGATATAATCTACATTGGTGCGATACCCGCGGCCGTTTTGGCCCGAAACATACGAGACGCCGTTTGAGGCGCCGGCGGAAACCCCCACCAGCATATCGGCCATAAAACCCTGCGTGAGGAAGCTTTGCAAAACCCCGGCGGTATACACCCCGCGCATGGCGCCGCCTTCACATATAATCGCTGTTTTCACACTCGCCCTCCCTGCTAAAAAGTCATCCATTTATACTGAAAAATGAGAAAAGAAAATAAGAAGAAAATGGACGCATCTCAAAGCTGTTTACTTTATCATACCAGATTTTAAAATATTCAGCAAAAATTTACCCGATTAATAAAGCTGGTAATTTATGCGAAAATTTGCTATTTTAAGGGCAATACATTTTTTGAAAATATACCAGGGGAATAAACCCAGGGAATTTGCAGCTTCTCAATGAATTGCACAGCAATACATCTGCGCTACATAGTGAAAGAGCAGCAAAAAGCGGTTATGCTTGTTAGAGGCCTATGGCAAAGGGAGGTTTGGATGGGAAAAATTATTTTGAGTGCTGACAGCGCCTGTGATATAGGCCCGGAATTAACCGAAAAATTTGGGGTGCATTTTTTCCCCCTGCATATTCAAATAGCTAGCAAAACCTACATGGATGGGGTAGAAATTACGGCTGAGGAGCTGTACACGGCCTACCGGAAAGAGGGTGTGCTACCCAAGACAGCCGCCGTTACCCCCGGGCAGTATATTGAACATTTTGCCAAATGGGTGGACGCGGGCTGTGAGGTAATACACATCAGTTTGGGTTCGGCCTTATCCTCTTGTTACCAAAACAGTTTGGCGGCGGCCAAAGAGTTGGGCCATGTGTATGTGGTGGATTCTGCCAGCTTATCCACAGGGTTAGGCCTATTGGTGGTAAAAGCGGGTGAGATGATTCACAGGGGGATGGAAGCGGGCGAAATTGCGAAAAAGCTGGAGGAGTTACGCCCCAAAACCCGCGCCAGCTTTGTGCTGGACACCCTGGAATTTATGAAAGCGGGGGGGCGTTGCAGCGCGGTGGCGGCGTTTGGCGCAAACCTGCTGCACCTAAAGCCGTGCATAGGGGTAAACAACGCAAAAGGCGGCGCTATGGGGGTGCAAAAAAAATACCGTGGCGCCATAGAGCGGGTATTGCCGGAATATGTGTATGACCAACTGGCCGGGCGAGAGGATTTGGACCTCTCTCGGGTTTTCATCACCCACTCAGGCTCTCCCGGTAGCGATATTGACCTGGTACGGGCAGAAATTAAAAAATACGCCGAGTTTGAGGAAACCTATGTAACCAGTGCCAGTTGCACCATCTCGGCCCACTGTGGCCCGCGTACTTTGGGTGTTTTGTTTATGACAAATTAGCTTGTTGAATTGAACCTGCAACCGCAAATCAATGGTGGATAGCCGCTGAATAGTAAGCGGACCTATATTGTGATTGAAAAAGATTGCCCCAGAATAGGCCAAAAATTTCGTGTTCATTATATATTTTTACTGAACGTTTCAAACGGGACGTTTCAAATTAAATAATCGAAAAAATAGCAAATAAATAGGGGTAAATACCTACAGCATTTGAACAAATGTTTTACATAGCAAGCGGCGAGCAAAAACAGATTTAGGCGAGGCGCAAAATAGAAGGAATGTTTCGGCATTGCAATATTTTGCAACAAAGCATTAAGCTGTTTTTGCCGGTGCGGTGTGTAAGTTATTTATGAAAATGCTGTAGATACTGGAGAGTGCAAAATGGGAGTATTGCTTGAATTTCTGAATAGAGAAGCATTTAGGGAATGGCTGGCGGCCAATTGCCTAACCAGCGCGGGTGTTTGGCTGCTTTTTGGGAAGGCGGGCGGCCCTAAAACCCTGACGGCAAATGAGGCGCTGGAAGAAGCCCTTTGTTTTGGATGGATTGACGGCCAGATGCAAAAAATAGACGAAAAAGGCTATAAAAAATATTTTGCGATGCGCCGAGAAAAAAGCAAATGGTCCGCCAAAAACAAGGCGCTGGCAGAAAAACTGGAAAAAAGCGGGGCGATGACCGAATACGGCAGAAAGAAAATGGAAGAGGCCAAAACAAGCGGGCAATGGGATGCAAAAAAATCCCCGGAAATAACCCAAAAAGAGATATCTGATGTAGAGGCGATTTTAAGTGCTTATGAACCGGCCCATAGCCATTTTAAGGCGATGGCCCCCTCGGTACAAAAAACCTATACGCGGGCTTATTTGGACGCAAAAACAGAAGCGGGGAGGGAAAAGCGCCTGGCCTGGATGGTGGAGAGGCTGAACCAAAACCTGAAACCCATGTGAAAAAGAATGATTAGCCGGATAAATACCTGGAACCCCCTGATAATCTCCTAATAACCCCCAATTAACCCCGTAAATACACCCGAGCCGAAGCTGGTTTGTAAACCACAGGCAAAGGGTGTGTCCAATAGCCAACTAAACCAAAAAGTGCTCCCTGCTAGCGGTCTGGTTTCCCCACTGCCGCGTTGGCCTCAAACGCAAACCACCAAGGGTTGCGGGGTCCTCCGCCTTGCACTGGAATAACCACCCTCGCCACCCTTGAACCACTTTTTTGCCAAGGTGGCTATATTTATTTTGGCAGGGGAAAAACTGGGGAACCACTTTTTATCACCATCGCTTTACTACGCTAGAGAAGTGTAGTATAATGAAAGCCGTTACCACTACCGCGATTGGCCTGGGGCAGATGGCTGGCTGGCCCGGCCAAAAAGCACAAAAAGACAGAACGTATTACAGGAGGTACAACATGAAAAAAGTTTTAACAGCTCTATTGGCTGCCGCACTGGGCCTTGTGTCATTTGCGGCATGTTCGGGCGGGGCCTCTTCTTCGGCGGCGGCATCCAGTGCGTCGGCTTCTTCTATGGCCGCTTCTTCGGCGGTTTCTTCCTCTCAAGCGGGGGATGAATATTCCACCACACTGGCAGATATACAGGCTAAGGGCGAGTTGGTGATTGGCCTGGACGACACCTTTGCCCCCATGGGTTTTCGTAACGAGGCCGGGGAACTGGTGGGCTTTGACATTGACCTGGCGACCGCCGTGTGCGAAGAACTGGGTGTAACAGCCACCTTCCAGCCCATTGACTGGAACGCAAAAGAGATGGAACTTGCCACCGGCAATATTGATTGTATCTGGAATGGCATGAGCGCCACCCCTGAACGCGCCGAAAAGATGAGCCTTTCGCAGAGTTATTTGAACAACAAAATTATTGTGATGACCAATGAGGGGGTAAGCCTTACCTCCAAAGAGGATTTGGCAAACTACAATATTGGCGTGCAGGCGGGCTCGGCCGCATTGGAAGCTTTGGAAAACGACCCGGCCTACGCAAGCTTTTCTGATAAAGTAACCCCTTACCCCACCTATGATGAGATTATCTTATCCATGCAGAGCGGCCGTGAGGACGTGATGGTGATTGACGAGGTGTTCGGGGTTTACAAAAACAGCCAGATGGCGAAGCCCCTGCTGGTTTCTGAAGTGGAATTTGGCGATGACCTGTACGCCATCGGCTTCCGCAAAAGTGACACCGAACTGACCCAGGCAGTGAACGATGCCCTGAACGCCCTGATTGAAAATGGCAAAGCGGCGGAAATTAGCACCGTTTGGTTTGGCGAAGACATTGTACTGCCCGCCGAGGGTATGCGTGACCGTGAGGTAGAAGCGCCCGCCTCGGCTGCGGCCTCGGGCAGTGGCGCCTCCCTGGTGGCGGATTCTTCCAGCGCGGCTTAACAGGGTACAGAAAAGAGGGGCATCCTTTGCGCAAAGCGGAGGGTGCCCTTGTGTCAGCCGCCGGGGTTTTACATTTTCGGCGGCTGACACAAGGGCACTTGCGAAGCAAAGATAAAATAATATGGTTCTGCTATCAAAATACATAATTTTACAGCAAATGAACAAACTGTAGCGCATAAATACGGGAACAAGCAGGCGCTGTATAACAGTTTCTACTCTGTATTAGAGTTTCTTACAAAAACCTGCTGTACAGCTTTTTGAGAAACTCTAATAGCAAAAGTTTTCAGCGCAACCTTTTGAGAAACTGTAAAAATTAAATCAGAAATTTAGGATACAATTCGAAATATTCCTAGAAAAATAGCGGGGGATTTTGCATGGAACTGGACTATATTGTAAAAATTCTGCCGGCGCTTTTAAACGGCACGGTGGAAACCTTAAAAATATTCTGTTTCACCTTGCTTTTTGCCCTGCCCTTGGCCCTGCCCATCTCGCTGGGGGCCATCAGCCGGTTTTTCCCCCTGAAAGCCCTGGCCAAAACCTACATCTGGGTATTCCGTGGCACCCCCCTCATGCTGCAAATTTTCTTTTTCTTTTACTGCCTGCCACTTTTTACCCCGTTTAAATTGGATAGGCTCTCCACAGCTATATTTACCTTTGTATTAAACTACGCCGCCTATTTTGCCGAAATTTACCGTGGCGGCATTGAATCGATTGACCGGGGCCAGCGGGAAGCCGCAAAAAGCCTGGGCTTTTCGCGCTGGCAAACCATGCGTCTCATCATCATCCCCCAGGCGGTGCGCCGTGTGATACCCCCGGTAAGCAATGAGGTAATTACCCTGATAAAAGATACGGCGCTTGTGTACGTGATTGGCGTGCCCGAACTGATGAAGGCCGCCAAGGACGCCAACAACCGGGATGTGGACCCTACGGCCTACTTTGTGGCGGCGGTGATCTACCTGTTATTAACCTTTGTGCTTACCCTCATTTCCCGCCAGATGGAAAAACGGTATTCGCGCCATGAACGCAAAGACGCGGTTTAGGAGGAGTGAGAAATGGCCATTTTAGAGATAAGAGATGTGCGTAAGCGCTTTGGCAGAGACTTGGTTGCCTTAAATGGGGTTTCCCTCTCGGTGGAAGAGGGGGAGGCCGTGGCCATCATCGGTTCCTCGGGCAGTGGCAAAAGTACCCTGCTGCGAAGTGTAAATAACCTGGAACGCATCAGTACCGGTGAAATTGTGATAGATGGGGAGCGGCTGGTATACACAGACGCCGAGGGGGTGCACTACCCCAGCGATAAAGAAATTAGGCGAATATGCACAAAAACAAGTATGGTTTTTCAGCATTTTAATCTTTTTCCACATTTGAGCTGCCTGGAAAACATCACCATAGCGCCCATTAAAATACTGAAAAAATCTAAAGAAAAAAGCCTGGAGCAGGCCAGGGAGTTGCTGGAGGTGGTGGGGCTTTCCCAAAAGGCGGATAGTTACCCCGAACAGCTCTCGGGCGGGCAAAAGCAGCGGGTGGCCATAGCGCGCGCCCTTGCCATGGAGCCGCAGATTATGCTGTTTGATGAACCCACCAGCGCCCTGGACCCCGAAATTACCAACGAGGTGACACGGGTGATTGAGGACCTGGCAAAAAGGCAGATGACCATGCTGATTGTGACGCATGATATGCGCTTTGCCCGCGAGGCCGCCACCCGGCTTGTGTTTATGGACGAGGGGCAAATTGTGGAGGAAGGCACCCCAAAAGAAATTTTTGAAAACCCCAAAACCCAGCGCTTCCGGGAGTTTATCAGCAGTTATCAGGCCTGAGGGATAAGCCGTAATAAACTCTATAAAAGCAAAACTATCCCAAAACCCCAAAAACCTCCCAATATCTTTAAATATTTTAAAATATCCCTATAATAACCCAAATAAGCAATTATCGAACACACCCTAATACAAACCGCCCGCCCGCAGAGGAAAATTCTGTGGGTGGGCGGTTTGTTGGCTATACATAATCACTACTGGACGGAACAGCCTTTTGCCCGGCCTGCCGCGGGCAGGGCAAAACCCAATAAAATAACCAGCGCAGCCAGAGCCACCAGCCCCGCCATGATAAAATAGGCTGGGCCATAGCTGCCGGTGGTATCCATAAAAAAGGCGGCTGTTTGGGGGCCAATTAAGCTTGCAATACCAAAGGAAGCATAAAAAAAGCTATAATTTAAATGTAAATATCGCGGGCCAAAAATATCGGCCACCAAAGGTGAGAGCAAGCAACTAAAACCCCCATAGCAGGCGCCGGTAAGTAAAACCAAAACAATAAAAAAGTTACCCGCGCCCTTTGCCATAAGCAACATGGTAAGGGTTTGCACAACCAGCAGGGCAAAGAGTACCCGAAAACGGCCCAGGCTGTCTGATAAAGGGCCCACCACAAAACGGCTGCCTGTGTTTACCGCCGAGCAAACCCCCAATAGCAAGGCGGCGGTAGCGGGCGTAAGCCCCGCACTGTGCTGCATCATGGGCGAGGCATGGCTTACCACCATAAGCCCGGCCGAAAGGCCCGCCACCAGGCTGAATAACAAAAGGTAAAAATGCGGGGTACGCAGCATCTGCTTCCAGTGTAAATTATCGCCAAAAACGCCTGCCTGCTCCGGGCCTTCCCTTGGGGACGCCAAGCTTTGGGGCAGCTCGCGCACCTGCCAAACCACACTGACCATCAGCACAAAAAAACCTGCCGAAAATACCCAAAAAATATGGGGAAATTGGATATAACGCCCCAAAAAAGCCGAGAGGGGAGCCCATAAAATAGAGCCCGCCCCGTAGGCGCCCGTCATAAGGCTGGCTGCAAGGCCGCGGTGCTCAGGGTAAAGGCGCACGCCATAGGCCATCATACAGGTGTAAATCATCCCAACGCCCAGGCCGTTTATTACCCCGTACGAGAGATACAGCCAGCCAAGGCTTTTGGTAAAGCCCATCATCAATAGGCCGGTGCAGTGCAAAAGAATGCCAATCAAGAGGTAATATTTCAGCTTTATTTTGTTTTGCAGCCCACCTACAAACAGCGGCATTAAGGTAGAAAAAACAATTTGTAGGGTGTAGGTGAGGGAGGTGGCGCGGTTATTCCAGCCAAAGGCTTCCATAAAGGGGGTTTGGAAAACACTCCAGGCCAGGCTAAGGCCCGAGCAGAGGCATAGCAGCATACAAGCGGCCAAGATAACAGGGCGGCGGCGGTTGAATGAAGCGGCGTGGTCTTCCAAAATAGTGGCGTCCTTTCGCGCAAATAAATCAAAAATAAATTTGTATAAAATAAGAAATAATAGAAGAAAAATCAAATATTTTTGCGCAGTACCCGGCAGGGGTTGCCACAAGCCACGCTGTAGGGGGGGATGTCGCGTGTTACCACACTGCCCGCCCCAATAACGCTGTGGCTGCCAACCGTAATGCCGGGCAGCAGAATGGCCCCGCCACCCAGCCACACATGGTCTTCCACCGTTACGGGGGCCGCCAGGGTTGCGCAAAAGGCAAAAGAATCCTCCTGGCCGGCAGGGGGGGCGGCCTGCCGCTTTGCCGCCTGTGCGGGGTGATAGGCGGTGTAAATTTGCACATTAGGGGCAATGAGGGCGTGGCTGCCAATGGTGATTTTTCCAGCGTCTAAAAAGGTGCAGCCCATATTGATTTCACAGTTTTCGCCCAGGTGGATATTCCAGCCATAATCCACATAAAAGGGCGGGGTAATCCAAAGCGGGTTTTCATAACCGCCCAGCAGCGCATCATAAATGCGCTGTTTTTCCGCCAGGTCGGCGGAATTTAAGAGGAATAAATCACGGGTTAAATCTTTGGCCTGGTGCCAGCGGGCCAGCAGTTCGGCATCCCCACAGTTGTAGCTTTGGCCTGCCAGCATTTTTTCACGCTCTGTCATGGTGCTCACCTCGGTAGTGGTATGGTTTGGCCTTTTGAGAAACTGTAATAAGAGGCGGAAAACAGCCCCCCTAAAAGAACCCCTCTTGGGGCAGAAAGATATCCCCGCGCGTAACTTTTTCCCAGCTGAATAGCGGCAACAGTTCGGCGGCCGTCAGGGCCTCGGGCTTTGGCAACAGCCCGGCTAAAAAGGCCAGCAAACCCAAAATGGCCTGGGGCCGGTGGCCGGCTTTGCGCAATGCGCCCAGGTCTAGGTCGGCATCCCGCTTGGAAAGGCGGCGGCCATCTGCCGCCAGTAGCATGGGCAGGTGGCAAAAGTGCGGCGCGGGGTAGCCCAATTTTTGCATCAGCCATATCTGGCGGGGGGCGCTTGGCAGCAAATCTCGCCCGCGCACCACCTCGGTTACGCCAAAAGCGCCGTCGTCGGCCGGGGCGGCCAGTTGGTAGGCAAATACCCCGTCTGAGCGCCGCAGGATGAAATCGCCACAGTCCCTTGCCAAATTTTGGGCATAGGGGCCCTGGCAACCGTCGACCAGGGAGAATACCTCATTCGGAACCCGAACCCGCAGGGCGCCGGGGCGGTTTTTTGCCCTGCGTTCGGCCTCACTCAAACTGCGGCAGCGCCCGCTGTAAATGTAGTTGCCGTCACTCTCATGCGGGGCGCTGGCCGTATGTAATTCGGCGCGGGAGCAATAGCAGGGGTATAGCAGGTCTTGCTCTTCTAAACTGCGCAGGCAATCCTTGTAAAAAGGCCCGCGCTCACTTTGAAAAACCGGCCCTTCCTCCCAGCCAAGCCCCAGCCAGCGCAAATCCTCCTGTATGCTTTGGGTGTATTCCTCGCTGGTGCGCAGCAGGTCTAAATTTTCAATGCGCAGCAAAAGGCTGCCCCCCTGGCTTTTGGCCGAAAGCCAGCACAAAAGGGCCGAAAGGGCGTTGCCCAGGTGCATCCGCCCGCTGGGGGTGGGGGCAAGGCGGCCCTTCATATTGGGGCCTCCGCGCCAGGGCCGTTACAGGCCGGGGATGCTTGGGAAGGCTGGTTATACCGGCCTAGGGTATTGCGCGAAAAAACAAAACCCACAAGTAGTGGCAAAGCCAATAAAGCCGGGAAAGCATAGCGGAAATGGTTGTTGACCGGCGAGAGGATACAGCTTGCAAAAACGGCAAAGGGAAGCGCAAAAAATGCAAGCGGGGGGTAGTTTTTGCGATACAAAAGCCAGACGCAGCAGAACAACAAAACCCAAAATTGAAACCCGATGGAGAATAATACCGAGATGAGGGGCAAACTGGCCAGGGCATAGGCCACAAAGGCGAACAGCGGGTATTCCGGCAAGGTGGGGTTAAAAAGGGGGCTGTAGTCGGCAGCCATCGGGTCAAAAGAGGAATCCATCCTTTGCACATATAAATCATAGGGCACCAGATAAAGCTGTGGCGCGCGCGAGCCAGGGAACCAATAACCGCTGGACTGAATGAGAAAAGCCTTGGCATACTCGGCAGGGTAGCGCAAGCCCAGTTCAGCCCATAGCCGCAGATAGCCGGGCAGGTCGTTTCGAAAAACATCACTGTTTAAGGTGTTCTTCACAGAATCGGCCACCCGCATCAAGGTGGCGTCATACAGGGCTGTGGTTTGGCCGCTTGCCACCACCTGCGCGGCCTTTTCCCGCTGAGCCTGCTGTGCTTCGCCATCGGCGCGCATCAAGGTGGCGTCGTATAAACCGGGCAATGCCTCATAGGGTAAAATAGCGGCAAGCATTTGTACTTCCGCTTCGCCGAGCTCCGCCCCGTGATAACGCACAACGCGGGCCATCTGTAAACTGGGGATGGAAAGCGCCTCACCCATATCCCCCGCAGCTATGCCCATGGTGCTGTAAAGCGGCCCCTGGATAAGCCCCCCGGCCAGCAGTGCAGCGCCAAGCACAGCCACCCCTTTGAGGCGGCAACGGGAAAGCAGAGGCAGCGCGGCAAGTGTGGCAAAACCAATATAGACCATGCCGGTTTTTTTAAAAAGAATGGTGAGCAAGGCAAAGCCAAACAACAAAAGCGGAGGCAAAAGCCGCCCAAAAAAAGCTTGCTTTTGCAGGCAGAGGCGAATGAGAAAAATGAGGAATAGCAGTGCGGCATAGCCCTGCCAATAGTCTTTTAAACAGGTAAGGGCGCTGTTGGCAATGGAGGGGGAAAGCGCAAAATAGCAAAGGGTGATAAGCCGAAACACCGGCCCTATGCCAAACCCGGCCATGGCGTAGAGAGCATAGGAGAGGCTTGCCGCAGCCGCCAGATACTGCAAACTGGTGAGAAGGGCATAGCCCGCGTAATAGCTGCCGAATAGAGCTTGGCCCATCTGCAAAAAAAGCCCCAATACCCAGCTGATAAGCGGTGGGTGGTGGGCGGTATAGGGGTTTAGGCCCAGCCCCATTTTGATTTGCGAGGCCGTATCTGGGGTGAGTGCACCGGGAAAAAGGAAGATATAGTAGGGCAACCAGCAGAGAATCAACAGCAAAAACACGGCCCAAACAGTCTGTTTTTTGCCGGCGTGCCAGATGCGCCAAAGGGCAGGCCGCTTTTGATGGGGTTTTAAGAGGGCCTTTTGGGAGACAAAAAAGCTTGCGCCCGCCAGTAGCAGCATAAAAATAGCGGTAAAAAAGAGTGCCCAGCCTAAGATGAGCCCCGAATAATACAGGAGTGAGAAAGGCGGGAGGGCCTCGCCGCCCAAAGGGCCGTTGAGGCTGCGGGAGGAGAGCCCGAGCAGATAGGCCAAAGCCGCCAAAAACCCCAAAGGCGCAGAAAAAGCGTAGAGGCGGCGGTTGCCGGCCGATAAAGCCAGTAAATAAAGGCTAAGGCAAGCGAGGAAAGCCAGCAACTGGAACAATACATCTTTGGCGGCCAGGCCAATTTCCAAAGGGGAGGCCACCTTCCCTGTGACGTCCAGAGAGAAGGCAAAGGCGGAAATCATTGCCAGCAAAACGCCCGCCAAAACCTGCTTTTTGGAAAGTTTTTTTGCAAAAAAATAGCTTGCCATATAAAATCCTTTCCAAAATAAACAAACAAATCATGTGGGTTATCAAAGTTTCGTGAAAGCCATTGCCTGTTTACGCTGCAAAGCGCCCCTGATAAAGGTACGATAAAAAGCCTGTTACTTATTTCAGGTTTTGCACCCTATGGGAAACAAAGCTGTTGCAAAAGGCTTTGTTCTTCTAATAGTACAGTATACCGGTTTGGTTTGGGGAGTTCAAGGCGGGGAGAAAGGGGATGCCTGTTTGGCAAACTGCCCAAAAAATGCCATATAATTCTATAAAACTCTCTAGCCCTTGCCCTGCATTTGTGGTATACTAAGGGCCATCTATCATTTTTCCGGAAGGAGGAAAAGCAATGAAGAACTATGACCGTTATGCCCCCGGCTATTTTTTGCCCCCCGAAGCCTGCTTTGACTGGGTAAAAAAAGACCGCATCCAAACCGCCCCCACCTGGTGCAGCGTAGACCTACGCGATGGCAACCAGAGTTTAGTGGTGCCCATGAGCCTAAGCCAGAAGCTGCGCTTTTTCACCTTTCTGGTGGAGATGGGTTTTAAGGAGATTGAGGTGGGCTTCCCCGCTGCAAGCGATACCGAGTACGAGTTGCTGCGGGCCCTGATAGAGCAGAACATGGTGCCCGATGATGTGACCCTGCAGGTGCTTACCCAAAGCCGGGACCATATTATTCGCAAAACCTTTGAGGCCATTGAGGGCGCAAAAAACGTAATTGTGCACTTTTATAATTCCACCAGTTTTGCCCAGCGCGAGCAGGTATTTAAAAAAGACAAAGAGGAAATTAAGCAAATAGCCGTGGACGGCGCAAAACTTGTGCGGGAACTGAGCGCAGGGCATGAGGAGCAGTGCCGCTTTGAGTACAGCCCCGAAAGTTTTACCGGCACCGAGCCGGAGTACGCCCTGGAGGTGTGCAACGCCGTACTGGAAGTGTTGCAGCCTGCGGCGGCCCGGCCGGTGATTATCAACCTGCCCAGCACAGTGCAGATGAGCATGCCGCATGTGTATGCCAGCCAGATAGAGTACCTGAGCAAAAATTTATACAGCCGGGAACATGTCATCCTCTCCACCCACCCCCACAATGACCGCGGCACTGCCGTAGCCGATGCCGAGCTGGCCGTGTTGGCGGGCGCGCAAAGGGTGGAGGGCACCCTGTTTGGCAACGGGGAGCGTACCGGCAATGTGGATATTGCCACCCTGGCGCTGAACCTGTACACCCATGGGGTGAACCCAGGGCTGGATTTTCAGGATATGCCCGCCGTGGTGGCCGCCTACGAGGAGGCCACCGGCATGGAGGTGTACGAGCGCAGCCCCTACGCCGGGGCGCTGGTGTTTGCGGCCTTTAGTGGCAGCCATCAGGACGCCATTGCCAAGGGGATGAACTGGCGGGAAGAAAAAAACCTGAAACGCTGGACGGTGCCCTACCTGCCGCTGGACCCAAAAGACGTGGGCCGGGAGTACGAAACCGACGTCATCCGTATCAACAGCCAAAGCGGCAAGGGCGGCATAGGGTACATTTTGGAGAAGAATTACGGGTATATTCTACCCGCCAAGATGCGCGAGGCCTTGGGCTACGCGGTGAAAGCCATCTCCGACAGCGAGCACCGGGAGTTATCCGCCTCTGAAATTCGCAGCGTTTTTGAGGAGACCTACCTCAATAAGGGCCTGCCGCTGGATGTAACCGAGATCCACTTCATTCAAAAGGATGGAATTATCGCGGCCATCACCGTGTACGAAAAAGGTGAGGAGCGCGAGGTGATGAACAAGGGCAATGGCCGCCTTGACGCCGTTACCGGCGCACTGCGCAAGGCCACCGGCAAAAAGTTTTCCCTGCTTACCTACGCCGAGCACGCTTTGGAGACCGGTTCCTCCAGTAAAGCCATGAGTTATGTGGGCCTGGAGTGGGACGATGGCAGTGTGACTTGGGGGGCGGGCAGGCATACCGATATCATTTTGGCCTCGGTGGCGGCGCTGGTAAGCGCCTATAACAACGGCGCCGAGCGGGGGCTGTAAGGAATTGCTGAAAAGCATGAAAAGGGTGCTACTTTAGAAGGGGCGAGAAAATGGTTCAAAAAAGCAATATTGAATAAGACCCCTAAGCAGTTTAAAAACTACCAGTACATCAGTGATTTTTCCGTATAGGCTGTATCGCCTGTTTGTGGAGAGCATGTACGAGGCTGTTCAATATGCCAAAAACTGCTTGCAGAAGGATAAAGACGAAAAGGTGAATAATTTACTTTCCCTTACAGCGCAGGCAAGCGAAGCGATACAGCGCGCCGTAGGCCAATTACAGGCAAAACAAAGCCAATAGGAGAGCAAAACGGCCAAAAAGGGTTCAATACCTATTTTATGGCCGTTTACTCATTTTTGAAGAAAACGAAGAAAACATTGCATAAGGATTTATCAGGAGGTTTGGCATAGATGGAAAAGCAGATTGCCGTAATTCGTGGCGATGGCATTGGCCCCGAGATTGTGACCGAGGCCCTGCGCTGCCTGGACGCCGTGGCCCTGCGCTTTGGGCACGCGTTTACCTATAGTGAGCTTTTGATGGGGGGCGCGGCCCTGGACGAGAAGGGCGAACCCCTGCCCGAAGAGACCCTGGCCGGTTGCCTTGCTGCCGACGCCGTTTTGCTGGGGGCTATAGGCGGGCCCAAGTGGGAGGGCCTGCCCGGCCAGAAGCGACCTGAGGCTGGGCTTTTGGCCCTTCGCAAGGGGCTTGGCCTTTATGCAAACCTGCGCCCGGCGCGCTTATTGGCCCCCCTGCGCCCGGCTTGCCCCCTGCGCGAGGAACTGGCCCTGGCCGGCTTTGATTTTTTGGTGGTGCGCGAACTGATTGGCGGGGTATACTTTGGTCGCCACGAGACCCAAACCCAAAATGGCCTGCGGGTGGCCACCGATATTATGCGTTATGATGAAGGGGAGATACGCCGCATCATGCACATGGCCTTTGGGGCCGCCAGAGGCCGCCAAAAGCGCCTTTGCAGCATAGATAAAGCCAATGTGCTGGACACCAGCCGCCTGTGGCGGGCTGTTGCCGAGGAGGTGGCGGCCGAGTACCCCGACGTTCAGCTTAGGCACATGCTGGTGGATAACGCCGCCATGCAGCTGGTGCGCGCACCGGGAGATTTTGACGTAATTGTGACGGAAAACCTGTTTGGGGACATTTTAAGCGACGAGGCCAGTATGATTACCGGCAGCATTGGTATGATCCCCTCGGCCAGCCTGGGCGAGGGCGGCAGGGGCTTGTATGAGCCCATTCACGGCTCGGCCCCAGACATTGCGGGGCAAAACAGGGCAAACCCCATTGGCACGGTACTTTCGGCGGCCATGCTGCTGCGGCATTCCCTGGGGCTTAGCGAGGAGGCGGCCTGTGTGGAGCGCGCAGTGGACAAGGTTTTGGAGAGCGGCCTGCGCACAGCCGATATTGCCGCAGGCGGCCCCGCCGTGGGCTGCCTGGAGATGGGCCGCGCCATTGCGGGTGAAGTTGGGGCTGCCTAGAGCCATTGGCCGCCCCGCCTCAAAACCCAATTTGTATAGAAACCAAATGGGTATGCCAAAAGCCATTGCCCATTACAGCCGAAAGGAAAGGACAGAAAAGTGGTTAATTTTACCTACTATGCGCCCACCAAAGTTCTGTTTGGCAAAGATACCGAAAAGGAAGTGGGCGGGCTGCTGGAAGAGGCCGGCGCCAAAAAAGTGCTTTTGCTGTATGGCGGGGGCAGTGTGCGCCGCCAGGGACTGTTGCAAGGGATAGAAAAAACCTTGCAGGAGGCAGATATCTCCTTTGTAAGCCTTGGGGAAGTGGTGCCAAACCCCCTGCTTTCCAAAGTGTACGAGGGGATAGAACTGTGCCGGGCCGAAGGGGTAGATTTTATTTTGGCCGTGGGTGGGGGCAGCGTGATAGATACAGCCAAGGCCATAGGCTATGGCGTGCCCGCCCCCTGCGATGTGTGGGACCTTTTTGACGGAAAAGCCCAGCCCACCGCCTGCCTGCCCCTGGGCTGCGTGGTAACGGTTGCCGCTGCCGGTAGCGAGATGAGCCGCTCGGCCGTGATTACCAAGGATGCCACCGGCGAAAAAAAGGGCCTTGGGAATGACTTAGCCCGCTGTAAGTTTGCCATTATGAACCCCGAACTGACCCAAAGCCTGCCCCCTTACCAAACGGCTGTGGGGGTGGCGGATATTTTACTGCACACAATGGAACGGTATTTTACCCCCAATACCACCTTGGAAGTAACCGATGAAATTGCCGAAGGGCTGATGCGGGCCGTGCTGGCCGCGGGGCGCAAAGTGATGCGTAGCCCCGAGGATTACGATGCGCGCGCCGAGCTTTTGTGGGCGGGGGCGCTTTCTCATAACGGGCTTACGGGTGCGGGTGGCGGCCATGGAGACTGGGCCTGCCACCAGATGGGGCACGAATTAAGCGGAAAGTATAATTTGGCCCATGGCGCTTCGCTTACGGTGCTTTGGGCCAGCTGGGCCAGATACGTTTACAAGGCTTGGGCCCCGCGTTTTGCGCGTTTTGCCACCCATGTGCTGGAGCTTGAGCCGCAGGAGAGCGAAGAGGAGACGGCCCTGCTTGGCATTGAGGAGATGGAGGAATATTTTTGGGCCTTGGAATTGCCCACCAGCCTGGCCGAGGCGGAGCTGAACCCAAGCGAGGAAGAGATTGAGGAGATGGCGCTGCGGTGTACCTACTATGGGAAACGAACGGTAGGCGCTTTGCAGAAGCTTGGCCAAAAGGAGATAGCCGCCATCTACCACATGGCTTGCGGCGGCTAAAAATTTTGTGGCAGGGCGGTTTTCTCTTTTTTTATAAAATGCCACACTAGCACGGCGCAATTCTACAAAAAATGTACTGTTTCTATGCTAGAATAACCTCAGGGAAACAGAGATAAGCCTCCCTGAAATAGTTTATTTCCCCTGGAACCGGTTACCTTGTGCCGGGTAATCCGTGTTCCTCTTTTTCCCTTCCTCTTCAGAAAAGCGGTGCCTGCTGCAACAGGTACCGCTTTTCTGTTGCGCTGTATCTTTTTACCAAAGTTCTTTACAAAGCGTGGCAGCTATACTATTATGTGTAATGATACCCGCCCACTGGTGCCAAGGGCCAAATGCAAAAGGCGGGCAGGGCACACAGGGCGCCCGTTTTGTTGCGGCGCGCCACAGGGAGGGCATAATGCAGGGAAATATAAAAACCAGGTTTTTGGTACAATTTGCCATACTGCTGGCCATTGAGGCCATATTCTGTTTTACACCGCTGGGCTCGTTACCCGCGCTGGGCCCCATTGTGGCCACCTTGGCGCACCTGCCGGTAATTTTAACGGCCATATTGCTGGGCACCGCGGCGGGTTCACTCATGGGTTTTTGTACCGGGATATTCAGCCTGATTATTTGGACTTTTATGCCCCCGGCACAAAGCGCTGCGTTAGCGTTTATTTTTAGCCCGGCACACAGTTTTGGGGAATATTCGGGCAATTTTGGCAGTGTGCTCATCAGCGTGGTGCCAAGGGTGCTGGTGGGCACGGTGGCAGGGCTTTTGTACCAGCTTTTTACCAAAAAAGGGGCCAAAGATTGGCTGCGCTACGGCCTTACCGGGGTTTTGGCAAGCCTGGTTAATACCGTTGGGGTTATGGGGGGCATCTGGCTGTTTTTTGGCGAGGCCTATGCTGGCCTTTTGGGCCAGGCTATGATTTTGATTTTGGGAACCACCGTGCTGTTTAGCGGCATACCCGAGGCAATTGTAGCGGGGCTTACGGCGCAATTCATCGCCCGGCCTATCCAAAAGGCCAGAGGCATACCCCGGCAGGGCTAAGTTGGCAAATATGCCATAAAAGTATTGATAAATCATTTTATATAAAAATTATGTAGCGCTGTAAATCTAGTTATAAAACAATCATAAATACAAAATAAATCATAAAATAAAACAATGATAAAGGAAATAATAATGGCGGAAAAAGAGTGGAAAATGCGCAGAAAAGACCGGCAGACCACCGAAGCTGAGGCGCGTAAAATTGCCCAAAACGGCAGTGTTGGGGTGCTCGCCACCACCGGCGCAGAGGGGGAACCCTATGCGGTGCCCCTCTCGTACGTATTACAGGAAAATCGGCTGTACTTCCACTGCGCCAAGCAGGGGCGCAAGCTGGAAAATATTTTTGGGGAAAACCGGGTGTGCTTTGTGGTGGTGGGTGAAAACCACCCCGTGTACCAAAAAGATTTTACCACCCTGTACGAGAGCGTGGTGATAGAGGGAAAGGCCAGCATGGTGGAAGAGAAAGAGGAAAAGACCAACGCCCTGCTGGCCCTGTGCGAAAAATATCTGCCCGGGGATAGGGATAAGGCCCCCGGCGACATTCAAAAATCTTTTTCGGTTACCCAGGTGGTGCGGGTGGATATTGAGACCATTAGCGGAAAAGCGAAGAGGTAAAGACTGGAAAATATAGGAAGAGTAAGTGGGAAATATTATGAATTTTTCCATAGAAATAACCGAAGTAACGGATATTAGTGAGATGGAGGATCTGGCGGAACTTGCCAGTGCCATTTGGCACGAATGCTATGCCCAACTTTTGAGCAAACAGCAAATTGAGTATATGGTAGAGAAGTTTCAATCGGCCGAAGCGATGGAGTGGCAAACCCGGCAGGAAGGCTACCGCTATTTTTGGGTGAAGCAAGACAACGAGGCAATTGGCTACCTGGGCCTGCAGGCCAAAGAGGGAAGGTTATTGCTTAGCAAATGCTACCTGGCCAAACACTGCCGGGGCACCGGCGCAGGGCAGGCCATGCTGGCCTACACCGAAAATTTGGCAAAAGAGCTTGGCTGCCACACCCTGTGGCTTACGGTGAATAAAGGCAACGAGCGAGCCAAAGCCGCCTATGAAAAGGCGGGGATGACTTTGGTGCGGCAACAGGTGGTGGATATTGGCGGCGGCTTTGTGATGGATGACTATGTATTTGAAAAGCCCTTATAAAGCCAACCAAGCCAAAAAGTAATTCAAAAGATAGCGAGGATGGTTTTCTCAGAGCCAGGCGAAGGAATAAGCAACCCTTGGTGGGCCTAAACTGACAAGAGCGAGCCGCAGCTAAGCCTGCCGAGCCTGGCGCAGCAGTGGGGAAACCAGACCGCTAGCAGGGAGCACTTTTTGGCTTGCTTGGCTATAATCCCCGCGAAAGCTTCAAGGCTTATGCGGCGGTTGTTTTGCGTTTCTTTTTGCGTGCTACCGGGAAAGGTAAAGTAGTATTTGCCCTATAGATGTGATATACTAAAGTAACTTGCACAAAGGTCAGATACAGAATAAATAGCCGTTAAATAAGAAAAACCCTGAAAACACAATAAAAATAGGGGTAAAATGGGTTGGGTGGGAGACAGGATGGAATTTTTCCCAATTATTTTGGAATTAAAACAGAAAGGGCTGGCGGCCCGCCGCTTTGAGCGGGAGGGCCACGGGCGCTTTCGTGACTGTTTAACGGTGTGCCAAAACGGAAAATTTTTGTTTGAACGCTATTGCTATGGCGAAGCGGCGGGGCTGGTTTTTTCGATGTGGGCGGCAAAAGAAGGGCCCGAAGGCGCCATTTTGTGGGACTATGACAGCTGCCCCTACACGGGAAAAGAGGAGGCCCCCACCCGGCTAAGCGAGATGCAAGAGGGAAATTTGTTTTTTGACGGGCAGAATAAAGCCTGGAAGCCCGTGGCGGATATAAAGCGTATGCAAAAGGGTCCCAGCGGTATTTTGGGCCTATTTAAAAGGAATAAATAATAAAATTAAAAAGCAGGGTGAAAATATGAAAAAAAGAATTTTATTATTGACGACATGCCTCTGTGTGGCCATGGTATTTTCGGCCTGTGGCAAAAAAGACGATTCGGCCTCCGCGTCTGCCAGTGTTTCAGCCTCGGGCAGTGCTGCGGTTTCCGCCTCTGCCGGCAGCAGCGCTGCCTCGGCCTCTATGACGGCAGAGGAAATTGCTGCGGCGCAGGTGGCTTCTGAAAATAAGGCGGCGAACGAAGTGTTGTCCTCCTCCCTTGCCGCCGCAGCCTCTACAGCGGCGGCCTCTGGCACAGGGGCGTCCGCCACCCCTACGGCTGCCTCTACCGGGGCTTCCTCGGCGGCCGCCACATCGGGCGTAGCGCCCGCGGCTTCCTCGGCGGCTGCACCCGCCAGCGTAAACCTAAGCGGCAGCTTTACCGCCTACGACCCGGCGCGCTATCCAGACGAACGGGCCCCGTATCTCATGCTTTCAGATAAAGGCGGCTTTGTACTGCACTTTAACCTGGGGGACGGCAGGCTGGCGGTGATGACAGGAACCTATACATTAAGTGGAAACAGCCTTAGTTTAGACGTATTGTATTGTGATAGTGAGGACTTTTTGGGTGCGGGAACCACCAGTTTGGCCTTTACTATGGATGGGCCCAACCTGCTTACCTATAACGGGGCCCCTTTGGGCATGACACGGGCGGGCGATGAGTTTGCGCGGCAGGGCGCCAGTATGGGAACGGGCGGCGCAGGCGATACGGGCGGCAAAAACATGTATATTTTGGTGCCTGGGCAGGTGCTGGAGGGCAACATTACCATCACCGGGCAGGCAGCCACTTCGGCTGCTGCTACAGCCGGTACGGCGGCCCCGGCTTCCGCCGCCAGCATGGCAACAGGCGCCAGCAACACGGCGGGTGCGGCATAATTCTGGTAAAATAATGGGCAGCCATTGCCGGGTAAATATTGGGGAATAAATAGGGAATAAATCAGAAAATAAAATAGTTTACAGTTGTTGTAGCCTCCGCCACTTGTTAAAAAACTTTGCTATAAAAACCCCCTGCGCCGCGAAAGATAAGGCGTAGGGGGCTTTCTGTAGATTGCATTGTTTTTAGGCGGTTTCTTATTATAGAACTAAATAGTATTACAGTTTCTCAAAAGGTTGCGCAGCAAGCTTATGCTATTAGAGTTTCTCAAAAAGCTGTGCAGCAGGTTTTTGTCAGAAACTCTTATACAGAGTAGAAACTGTTATGCAGCGCCTGATTTTTCTTACATTTATGCGCTACAGTTTGTTCATTTGCTGTAAATGTATTTTAAACCAATTCTTTTTTTACAAGGTCTGCAATTTCATCGGCGGCTTTTTGTATGGCTTTGTGGTTGCTGCCCTCCACCATAACCCGGATAAGCGGCTCGGTGCCCGAAACACGCACCACCACGCGCCCGTCTTCCCCCAAAGCCTCTTTGTGCTTTTGAATCATCTCTTTTACCGCCTCATTGTTGTAGAAGGCGAGTTTCCCCTCGTTAGAAACGCGGATATTGGCGAGCACCTGGGGATAGCGTTTCATAACCTTGGCAAGTTCTGAAAGCTTTTTGCCGCTGCTGCGCATATGGCATAGAAGCTGAATGGCTGTAAGCTGGCCGTCGCCGGTGGTGGAAAAATCGCGGAAGATGACATGGCCGCTCTGCTCGCCCCCAAAGCGGTAGCCCTCGAGCTCCATCTCCTCCAGCACGTAGCGGTCGCCCACTTTTGTGGCGACAAAGCGGATGTCATTGGCCTCGCAGAATTTGTTGAAGCCCATATTGGCCATTATGGTGCCCACCACGGTGTTGCCGCGCAATTTGCCACGTTGCTTCATATCCAAGGCGCAGATGG
Source organism: uncultured Oscillospiraceae bacterium (assembly GCA_964550985.1). Classification (GTDB taxonomy): domain Bacteria; phylum Bacillota; class Clostridia; order Oscillospirales; family Ruminococcaceae; genus JAAYCI01. The sequence goes on along the minus strand of CAZKBM010000005.1, from coordinate 45,792 downwards.
CCATGATAAAGTCGCCATCTACGAGGTTTCCCTTTTCATCAACACACAAGCAGCGGTCGGCGTCTCCATCAAAGGCTACGCCTGCGTCATATTCGCCGTCGCGCACAAATTGCTGTAGCCGTTCCATATGGGTGGAGCCGCAGTTTTCGTTGATGTTTATGCCGTCGGGCTCACAGCCCAAAAAGGTGACTTCGGCCCCCAGTTCTTTAAACAGGTGGGGGGCGGTTTTGGCGGCCGAACCATTGGCACAGTCCACAGCGATGCGCAGCCCCTCCAAATTGGTGGGCAGCGAGGTGTGCAGGTGTTCGATATAGTCCTTAATGGCTTCCCGTTTATAGGAGAGGGCCCCCAGGTTATCGTTGCTGGCAAGGGGGGGCTGCTGGTCTTTATCCAGCACGATGGATTCTATCCTGTCCTCCAAATCGTCCGGCAGTTTAAAACCATCGCCGCTAAACAGTTTTATGCCGTTATAGGCGTAGGGGTTGTGGCTGGCCGATATCATAATACCGGCGTCGGCCTTGTATTGCCCCACTAGATAGGCCACTGCGGGGGTGGGCACCACGCCCACACAGTAAACGTCCGCCCCTACCGAGCAAAGGCCCGCGGAAAGCGCGCTCTCCAGCATATCGGAGGAGATACGGGTATCCTTGCCAATTAATACAATGGGCCGCCTGCGCCGCCCTTTGGTAAGCACGGCGGCCGCCGCGCGCCCAATGCTCATGGCAAGTTCGGCTGTTATGTCCTCATTTGCAAGGCCGCGTATTCCGTCTGTACCAAAAAGTCTTCCCATAGCTGTAAACACCTTACCTTACTTTATGTTATAGGGCAAAATTTAGTATGAAATTGTAGGAAATAAAAGAAAATTCCATTAGGAAAATTTGTATATTATAAAGATAATACGCTATAATTTTGCAATTACTTGACCAGTGTTTTTTACGATGCTGCCCGCGGGTATTGCCCCGCGCACACAGCTTGTGGGGTAAACCATGCAACCTTTGCCCAAAACCACACCGGGGTTCAGCACACTGTTACAGCCCACCTCTACCTCATCCCCCAGCATGGCGCCAACTTTTTTGCGCTGGGTGGCAAGGGGGCCGTCGGGCGTTTTTATAACCACAAGGCTTTTATCACTTTTTACATTGGAGGTAATGGCTCCTGCCCCCAGGTGCGCTTTGTAACCCAAGATGGAATCTCCCACGTAATTAAAATGCGGCACCTGTACGCCATCGAACAGAAGCACATTTTTTAACTCTGTGGAATTGCCCACAACGGCGCCCTTGCCCACCAGGGCGTTGCCCCGGATAAAGGCCCCATGGCGTATCTCGGCCCCGCTATCGATAATGCAGGGCCCGGTGATAGAGGCCGTGGGGGCCACCTTGGCGTCTTGCGCAATCCAAACATCGGGGGCGGGGTTATCAAAATCCTCCAGGGAAAGGCTGCCGCCCAGGGCAAGAATGGCTTCGCCCAAACCGGCCAGCGCCTGCCAGGGGTAGGCGTACTGGAATAGATAGGCTGACGCAATGGTATTTTGCGGACTATACAAAGCGGCTGTTTCATAAAAGCTCAATGGGAAACCCTCCTTCGGAAGTGGGGCGCCGTGGCGCAAAAAGAAGCAAACGGTTTATGGCCTTTTATATTATATGAAAAGACAAAAGAAAAAGCAAATAATACAAATGCCAAGAAAAACCCCCTGGGCGTGCCTCATACAGCAAATGAATAAGCTGTAGCGCATAAATACGAAAAAAATCAGGCGCTGCATAACAGTTTCTACTCTGTATTAGAGTTTCTCAAAAACCTGCTGCGCAGCTTTTTGAGAAACTTTAACAATGCCGCATTTGTTCAAATACGGTAAGCTTGCCCTATCATTGGATAAAGCCATCAATCATCTATAGCGTCAATGTCGTGCGCGTCCCCCTGGGAAAAACGAAAACGCCGGGGCTTGCCAGTGCGGGCACTTTTGCGCGCAGGGGGCCCTTCGCCTGCAACTCCGGGCTCAGCGGCTGGCTCCGGCCCGTTTTTCCCCTTGCCGGCCACGGGAGCACCCTTGCCCTCGCCAGCAAAAAGCTGGGCGATTGCGTCCATTTCGGCGGGGTTTACGGGTTTACCGCTTATCCATCCCTGCCCTTCTGGGTCAGCCTCAGGGGGGCTGAATAACTCCTCAGGGGCCAAGCTGCGCAGGGCTTCTTTTTCCCTCTTTTGTTGTTGATGCCTATGTTGTTTTTCTTCCTTGCGCCGCGCGCGTAATTCTGCGCGTGTCAGCTGTGGTTCCCCCATGTCAAAATGGGGGTCAAGCGGGGCGCCCTTTGGCAAAAGGGGCTGGATAAAGGCCTCGTCCTCTCCCATTGACGCCGCCCTGCGGCGGGCCAGCCTTTCGGCCCGTTTTGTACCGGGCGCGGGGCCTGCCACATGCACCGCCACCAAAAAACGCACAAAAAGAATCAGCAGCAAAGCGCCTAAAATAAAAAGGAAAAAACCGC
>CAZKBM010000005.1:0-43305 GCA_964550985.1 uncultured Oscillospiraceae bacterium | reverse complement strand
GAGGCCGAGCCCAAAAAAGAGAAAAACCCGGTGGATGCTGGAATTTGCGGTGGAAAAGCCGCCGCGGGTGTGCCGCCGGTGGGCGCCGCCGAGCCGCCTGCGCTTTGCACGGGCAGCCCGGCCACAGAGGCGGTTGAGGAACTGCCCGAAGAGGCGGAGGCGGCCACCGAGGAAGGGGCGGAGGAGGACGAAGAGGACGAGGCGGGGGCCAGCACTTCGCTGGCCGGGGAGTACAAAGAGGAACTGCGCGAGGCGCTGGCAGAGCCCGCAGAAGGGGTGGCCGCTTTAGAGGAAGAGGAGGAGGACGCATTTGCGCCCCTGGAAGAAGAACTTGCCGCTTTGGAAGAAGAAGAGGCCGCATTTGCGCCCGGAGAAGAGGAACTGGCGGCGCCTCCCGTGCCAAAAAGCTGGGCTGCCTCGCTGGGGTTTTTGCCCTGAACACTGTAAAGGGCTTCAAAGTAAGCGCGCAAATCAGCGTTTTGAGCCGGGCTCAGTTCGGCCTTTTCCTTTTGGGAAAGGGCCTTGAAATCGGCCAAAAGGCCGGCCACCAAGGCCTCATTTGCCTGAATGTCGGGGGCCCAGTCGGGGTCGATACTGGCGCGCTGTAAGGTGCTGAGCTGGGCCAGAACATCCTCTACCTTTTCAGAGGCGGCGTGGGCGTGAAGCGAAAAAGCCTGAAAAAGGGTCAGAAAAATGAACAAAAGCAAAGAAACCCGCAAAACCAGGCGGCTTTGGGGGCACCGTTGCGCATAAACCCTTTGGCAGCTTTTCATAAACCTCACTCCCTCAATGGATGTCTGCAAGCTTTAGGCGGAGACAAATGTTTTATAGCTTTGGTACAGCCCGTCCAGCAGCAGGGTGTCGCAAAGTTCAATGGATGTTTTACAATGGGGAACCACAAGGCCCGCCGCGCCGCCGGTGGCAACAATGCTGCAAAGCGGCCCAAGTTCTTCCTCAAAGCGTGCCAAGAGGCCGTCCAGCATGGCGGCCGCGCCGAATACCACGCCGCTTTTCATGCTTTCGGCGCTGTTTCTGCCAATGACGGAGGCGGGCGCTTCCAGCGGAATGCCCGCCAGTAAGCTGGCGTTTTTCACCAGCGCTTCCAGCGATACAAACAGGCCCGGCGCTATGCAAACGCCTCGCAAGTTGCCATTTCCATCTATGGCCGAAAGCTTTGTCGCCGTACCCATATCTATGACCACGGCGGGCAGTTTGCGGCTGTGGTACACGGCTATGGCCGTGGCCAAAATGTCCATGCCAAGTTCTCTGGGGCTTTCAATATCCACCCGCAGCCCGCCCGCGTGCGCCAGGCTTAAAAAAAAGGGCTTTACCTTTGTAAAATGGGCCAAAGCACGGGCTAAAATGGGGCTAAAGGAGGGGACTACCGAGGAGACGGCGACCCCTTCAATACTGTGGCCGGTAACGCCGTAAAGCTGCAATATGCCCGCAAGTTCAATGGCAAACTGGTCTGCCTCCTGGCGGAAATTGGTGGCGGCACGGGCCGTAAAATGAATGGAATCCCCCTCATAACCGCCAATGACCAGATTGCTGTTGCCTATATCAATGGTTAAAACCATGGATAAACCTCCCAGTTTGGCCTGAGAGGCCAAATTGATTACCAAAGAAATTATAACAGAGAGCGAGGGCCAATACAAGGAAGCCCAGCCGTATAGAGGGGGAAGCCCCGGCAGATAAAAAACGTGTAAACGTAGGGAATGTGGTGTCAAATGGAAAAGCCCAAAAGAATGCGGCGTAAAATAATTTTGTCCCCAGCGGGGAAAGGCCTTGAGGAAAAGGCGGCTTTGTGCTACTATCAAAAAAGATAGCGGAAAGGTAGGTGATGCAGATGGCGGACAAAACCGGCTGCAACAACCGGCAACCCTGTACCTGCCCCAAGGTCGATTGCGCCCGGCACGGCAAGTGCTGCGAGTGTGTGGCGAACCACAAGGACCGCGGCAACCTGCCACACTGCCTGCGCCAAACGCGGGCGGCCCACAGGGTGGCAAAACAAGAAGAGAAAATACAGCCATTGCAGTGATACCTCACTGCAATGGCTGTATTTGATAAACTGTCTATTTGGAAAAAAGAAGAAATTTTTTGGGGGGCTTACATGCAAAATGATTTTGCGCAGCGCTAGAGGGCGTCCTGCTGGAGGTAGGCCACATAGTCCTCATAGGTATTCATACCCAGGTTTTTGTAGTTCACCGCATGGTTTACGCCAATAAAGCGGTAATGCCAGGGTTCCCAGTTGATATGGGTGATCTCCACATACTCTTTGGGATAACGGTAGATAAAACCATATTCGGTGCTATGCTGCTGCAGCCAGGTATAGGCCGGGGTATTGGCAAAGCTGTCATCCACAACGCCAATATCCATGGCAAGGCCCATCTCGTGCTCGCTGGTGCCGGGTATGGCATAGTATTGTTCGGTGCGGCGCACGGCTTCACTTTGGGTGTAACCGTTTGCCAGGTAATTTTGAATGCTGTTGTTGTAATTGTTTGTCTGCCGCTCCAAAGTGCGGAAGCCTGAAACCGAATGCAGGGTGATGCCGTCGGTAGCGGCGGCCTGCTGCATGGCCTTGTAGGCCGCGGCGGCCTGGGTTTCCATCTGCTGGCCTTCCCCCACATCGGCCAGGGTAAGGGCGGCGCGGGCTTCGTCTGGTATGGCGTTGTTGCGGTTATAAAGCGGGGGGATTCCCTCGATATCAAATTCGCCCGTGGCCTCTGGGATGTGCGACACAGGCGCTGCGGGCTGGGAGGTGACCAGTTGCGCCGGCTGGGAGGCCGCCGTGCTGGGCGGGGCCGCCACCGAAGCGGGCGCAGCGGCTTTTGGCGGGCTTAATAAGCCCACGATGAACCAGGCGGCCAGGCCCAAAACCAGAACCCCAACCAGCAAAATGCATAGGCCTACCAGGCTTTTGCGCCGCTTGCGGGCCGCGGTTTGGGCGGCCTGCTGCCGCACCGAGGCGGGGCGCATGGGGGGGCGTTGCACCTGATGTGCAGGTGGGGAAGGGCGCTTTGCCGTGCCGGATGACTGCATAGCATTCCCCTTTCAGTAAAACAGAGTTTTGTAAAGCAGTTGGTCCTATGCCGTGGTAAATTTATCTACCAGCCACTGGCCATCCTGGTAAATCATACGGATGGCCTGTTTGTTGGAGCCGGTTTCGGGCGCGCCGGGGTTTTCTTTGGCCACATAGCTAAACTCGCAGGTGCCGGTCATCTCGGCCGTGGTGACGCCGCCCTCTGTTTTTACCTGTATGCTGTTTGGGTCTACCGAGGCACTGACAAAGGTATAGGTGTTGGCCTTGTTGGCCGCGGAGGTGATGCGCCCCTGAATATTTTGGTTGTTTGCCGCCGTGGAGAGCTGAATGCCATCCAGGCTTTGGGCGTTGATAGCCTCGAGATAAGATTTGTAAAAGGTGGTAAGCACATTGTTTGCGGCGTCGGCGCTCAGTTCGGCCCCCGTTTCTTCCGCGGGCTTTGAGACAGGGGTTCCAGTGTATTCGCCAAAGCTCAGGGTGGTCACATTGGGGTCGCTAAAAGTGACGCTTGCCTCCTGGACATTGCCGTCTGTTTCGGCTTTGATGCTGATGGTGCTGCCCAGTTCCACCTGCTGCAATTGCACCACCCCGCCGGTAGGTTTGGCGGGGGTCTCCTGCCCATTCAAAAAGATCTGCGCGTCATCGGAGATGCAGTTTTCAATGGTGAGGTTTGCAAAGTTGGAAGCGGGCTCCTCGGCACCGCCGCCCGCGGCGGCCTCCAGCGCGTTGGGGCTGGCGGTGGCAAAGGCGCTTAGCGCATACTCGGCCACGCTGCCGTCGGCCCCGGTAAGGGTGGCCGTATACTGCCCTGGCATAATGCCCTCGTACAGCATACCCTCGGCGCTGGGCGCGCCGGCGGGGTCGTTAAATTCATCCCCTGCGGCAAGGCGCAAGGTGCTGCCCTCGGCCGCGCCGGGGGCCAGTACGCTTACGCCGCTAAGCCGCACATGATACTGCTGGATGAATAAAAAAAGGGGTTTGCCCTCCAGCCGAACCGAAGGATAGCTAAAGCCTGCGGTGTTTGAATTTGCCGAGACGCGTGACATCTCCTTGGAGAGGGCGGCGCGGGCGGCTTCATCCTGAAAAGCGTCGCAGAGGGCAATCCACCCCTCCGAGCCCGAAGCGGTGACGCCTACCACCGAAACCGTGGTGGAAAGCGTCTCATAGTCCCGCTGGCTGAGGGCCAGGGTAAAAGCATCGATGGTTTTGCTGGGGCGGTTTTGCCAGTACAAAAAGCCTAAAATGGCCCCGAACAAAAGGATGAGGGCGGCCAAAACAGCCACCAGAATATTCCGTACCATACGGCCGGCCCCACCGCTGTGTGCCGGGGCTGTGCGCGCGCCACCCCGGCGCTGAGGCGGGGGCGGGGGCGGGCTGCGGCGCGCCGGGGCCGGGGTATCCCCGGCCAATAGCGAGCCGCCGGGTGCTGCGCTTGGCATACGCTGCACAGGCGCGCCCGCAGCGGGTGCGCCGCCAGGCAAAGCGCCCTCGCCGGTATGGAGGGACTGCCGGGGCAAAGACTGCTGCGGAATGCTTTGCACAGAGCCGCCTTGAGGCTGCTGGGCCGCCGCTGGGGAATATACCTGCTGGGGTTTGGCCGCGGGCTTTGGCATACGCTGCGCGGCCGGTTCAGGTTTTGGGTTTTGGTGGGGGTAATTCTGCTTGGGCGCAGGCGCTGCCTTGGGGGGTGCCTGCTGCTGGGCTGGGAAGAAATCCTGCGCCGGGGGCGGGGGCTCATCGCTTTGTGTGGGGCTGCCTTGGAAAAGGCTGGCATCCAAAGCGGCCTCGGCCGGGGCGAGCGGGGCCTCCTCAAACAGGCTGGGCTGGGGCCCGCCTGCAGGGGCCGAGAAAAAATCTTCTCCACTGGGCGGGGCAGAAGCGGCGGCCCCGGCAAAAAAATCGGGCTGCCCGGCGTGGGAAGGGCCGGGGCTAAAGGGCGCTGCGGCTTCTGCAAAAAGGTCGGGGCCGGGTTCTTTTGCGGGGGGCATAAAAAATCCTTCATTGGCGAGAGGGGCCGCAGCCGGGGGGCCTGCAAAAAAATCCGGCTCGCCGGCAGGGGGGATGCCCTGGGCTGTAGAAGCCTGCGCTGTGGGGACCGCCGTAAAAAGGTCTGCCTCTACTCCGGGGGCCGCGCCAAAAACAGGGGCCTCCGTGGCGGAAACGGGAGATTCATTCATACTTTGGGAGAGGGCGTGGCCACCAGGCGCCGCAGAAAAACCCGCGGAAACTTCGGTAGTTTGCCCGCCTGCCCCGGCGGCGGAAAACTGGGTGGGGGTGGGGGCGCCACCTTCAAATAAAGAGGAGGGTACAGGGCTGCTTTCGGGCGGGGGCTCTTGGGTATCGCCCGCAAAAACCGCCGAAAAAAGGGGTTCCTCTTTGGGTGTGGGCAGGGCGTCTTTTACAAATGGGGAGGAGAAGGAGCCCGTTACCCCATTGTCTTGGGCCCCGGCGGGGGGGGCTGCAAAATTTTTGGGCGGGGGAACATCCGCGCCTGTGCCACCGGCAGGCGGCGTAAAAGCGGCAGAGCCTTCCGCAAAAAGGTTTTGCGGAAGGGCCTCGCCACATACCGCACAAAATTTACTTTCTGAGTCTGTTACTTTGGCACCACATTTTGGGCAAAAATTCATACCCTTGTGCCTCCTTTTGCTATGGATTTAAAACAGATAAACGTACAATATATCTGGTACAACTGCGCGTCTCTGCTGCCTCGGCAGGCAGGCGGGCAGAAAAATTCTTCCCTATTTGAGCAAGAGGGCATACTACACCATTACTTATTATAAGCGACTTTTGCCACAGGGTCAATTCCTCTTTACTGGAAGGCCGGGACAGTAGAGGATGGGCCCACTTGACTGAGCGGCTGTATACAACAAAAACCGCAGGCCTGCTTTGGGCATAGCCTGCGGTTTGATTCTTGTTTTCGTTCGGTGAAATATTATCCTAAATTTCGTTAAAAACTTCACTTTGTCTTTCCCACAAGGGGATGCTTCGCGATAACAGAAATTTTGCATGACTAGCGCCGCAGCGCTGTTTCGTAGCGCAACCGAGCGAAGCGAGGCGCTTGGCGCGGAGATGACGCGTTGCAGCGTTTTTGCTGCAACATCAGAGTAAAAACTTGATAGAGTTTTTACTCTGATTTAGAATTACACCGTCACCTCTGCCCGTGCGCCCAGGGCTGCCTTGTTTTGGGCCAGCAAGGGGTTTATCACCTCGGCCAAAAAGCGGCTGACCTGCTGGGGGGCGCGGCCAATGTACAGCGCGGGCTGCATAAGGCCGGTAAGTTCCGATTCGCTAAGGCCAAAGGCGGGGTCCGCCGCCAGGCGGGCCAGCAGGTCGTTTTGGCCGCCCTCCTCTTTTACCACTCTGCCCGCCGCCTGTGCGTGCAGGCGGATGCGCTCGTGCAGTTCCTGCCGGTCTCCGCCCTTTTTTACGGCCCGCATCAAAATGTTTTCGCTGGCCAAAAAGGGCAATTCGGCCATCAGGCGGGCAGAGACCACCTTGGGGTACACCACAAGCCCGTCGCACACGTTCAGCAGCAGGTTTAAAATGGCGTCGGCGGCCAAAAAGCCCTCGGCCACGGCGATGCGCTTGTTGGCCGAATCATCCAAGGTGCGCTCAAACCACTGGGTGCTGGCCGTTAGGGCGGGGTTCAGGCAGTCGGTTTCCAAATAGCGGGCTAGGGCGCAGATGCGCTCGCACCGCATGGGGTTGCGCTTATAGGGCATGGCGGATGAGCCAATTTGCTGTTTGCCAAAGGGCTCCTCCATCTCTTTAAAGTTTTGCAGAATGCGCAGGTCGTTTGCAAACTTGCCCGCGCTTTGGGCTAGGCCTGAAAGGCTGGTGAGGACGAAATAATCCACCTTGCGAGAATAGGTTTGGCCCGATACCGGTACAATTTTTTCAAAACCCATCTCCTCTGCAATCCGCCGTTCCACATCCTCAATTTTTTCCTCATCGCCATTAAACAGCTCCATAAAGCTGGCCTGGGTGCCCGTGGTGCCCTTGCTGCCCAAAAGGGCCAAATCGTCCAGGCGGCGGCTCACCTCTATATAATCCAAATAAAATTCGTGCAGCCAAAGGCAGGCGCGCTTGCCCACGGTGGTGGGCTGGGCGGGCTGCAAATGGGTATAGGCCAAAGCGGGCAGGGCCTTGTATTCCTCGGCAAAGCGGGCCAAAAGTTCCATAAGGCCCAACAACTTTTGCCGCACCAGTTCCAGCCCCTCGCGCATCACGCAGATATCGGTATTATCGCCCACATAGCAACTGGTGGCGCCCAGGTGGATGATGCCCGCCGCATCGGGGCACTGCTGGCCATAGGCGTACACATGGCTCATCACGTCGTGGCGCACCTCTTTTTCGCGCGCCTCGGCCACCTCATAGTTGATGTCATCGATGTGGGTCTCCAGCTGGGCCACCTGGGCGGGGGTGATGGGCAGGCCCGCCTCCATTTCGGCGCGTGCCAGGGCCACCCAAAGGCGGCGCCAGGTGCGGAACTTGTTGTCGTTTGAAAAGATGTATTGCATCTCGCCAGATGCGTAGCGCGTGCTGAAAGGGGAGAGATACGACGATTGGGACATGAAAAGGCCTCCGTTTTGTTCTAAGGTGGTGGATATTATTCGGTAAAATAGGCGATGCCGCTCTCGAACAGTTTTTGATGGGTTTCCCCCGGCACGTTTTTGTAGAGATGTTCCCCAAACCGCTCTGAGTGGGCCATCTTGCCCAAAATGCGCCCATCGGGGGAGCTGATGCCCTCCACGGCGTACAGGCTGCCCGCGGGGTTAAAGCGCACGTCTAAGCTGGGCTGCCCCTGCAAATCCACATACTGTGTGGCAATCTGCCCGTTTTGCATCAGGGTTTGCAGCACCTCGCGTGGGGCGGTAAACCGGCCTTCGCCATGGCTGATGGGGATGGTTTGGATGCTGCCCACCGGTTGTTTGGAGAGCCAGGGGGAGAGGCTTGACGCAACGCGGGTGCGTACCAACATGCTTTGGTGGCGGCCAATGGCGTTAAAGGTGAGGGTGGGGGCCAAGGGGCTTGGCGGGGTGATTTTGCCATAGGGCAAAAGCCCCAGTTTGATGAGGGCTTGGAACCCGTTGCAGATGCCCAGGATGAGGCCGTCCCGCTGGTTTAAAAGGGTATCTACCGCTTCGGCCAGCAGGGGGCCGCGGAAAAACGCCGTGATGAGTTTGGCGCTGCCCTCGGGCTCATCCCCGCCAGAAAACCCGCCGGGGAACACCAAAATTTGGCTTTGGGCCAGTTTTTCGGCAAGACTTTTGGCGCTCTCGGCCACCTCGGCGGCGCTGCGGTTGCGTATCACAAAAATTTCGGCCTCGGCCCCGGCGCGCCTCAGGGCTTTTGCGGTGTCGTACTCGCAGTTGGTGCCGGGGAACACCGGCACCAGGGCGCGGGGGTGGGCCTTGCCAATTTTGGGGCCTCCATTGGGTTTTGGGCTTGCGGCCCTATCTTCATAGTGTATGGCTGTGGCTTCACCCTCGCCCATGGGCTGGCGGTAGGGGAACACGGGCTCCAGCTTGGCCTCAAAGGCCTCCTGTATGGGGGCAAGGGGAACCGGGCCACTGGGCAGGGCCAGGTGGTACTGGGTGGTGGTTTCGCCCAGGGGAAGGCCGGTGCCCTCGTCCTCGGCCAGTTCCAGCACAAAACTGCCATAGGCGGGGGTAAACAGGGTGTCCTCCGCAAAAGTGGAGGCGCAGTTAAGGCCCAGGCGGTTACCAAAAGCCATGTTGATTAGGGCCTCGGCCACCCCGCCCGAACCACAGGCCCAGGCCGCAAGAACTTTCTTTTCGGCTATCCATTTTTCCAGGGTGCTGAAAATTTCCAGCAGGCTTTGGGCGTTGGGGCATATGCCGTCTGCCATTTGGGGGCGCAGCAAAACCACCTTACTGCCGGGGCATTTGAACTCGGGGCTTATGATATCTTCGGTTTTACCCGCGGCCACAGCCAGCGATATGAGGGCGGGGGGAACATCTAAATCTTCAAAACTGCCGGACATTGAATCTTTGCCGCCGATGGCGGCAACGCCAAAATCCAGCTGGGCGCTAAGTGCCCCCAAAAGCGCCGCGAAGGGCTTGCCCCAGCGGGCGGGCTCGCCACCTAGCCGCTCAAAATATTCCTGAAAACTGAGGTAGGCGTTTTTGTGGGAGAGCCCGCAGGCCACCAGTTTGGCAAGGCTTTCCAGCACGGCCAGATAGGCCCCGGTGTGGGGGTTTTGCTCGCAGAGGTAAGGGTCGAAGCCAAAACTCATGCCCGCGCAGCTTTGGGTTTCGCCGGGGACGGGCAGTTTCATCACCATGCTCTGAGCCGGGCTCAGCTGGTAGCGCCCCCCAAAAGGCATCAGCACGCTGGCGGCCCCAATGGTGGAGTCGAAGCGCTCGGCAAGGCCTTTCTGGCCGCAGCGCTGTAAGCTGCCGGCAAAATTTTGCAGTTTTTGGGCCAGGCAATCGCCCTCAGGCGGTGTGACGCTGGGCAGGGGCAGGGCAGGCACGCGCACCGCCGTGTGTTTTGGGGCCCCGCTGGAATTTAAAAAACTGCGCGAGAGGTTTGCGATGACCTGCCCCCGCCAGCGCATGACCAGCCGGGCGTCGGCGGTGACGGTGGCCACCGGGGTGGCGTCCAGGTTTTCCGCTTCGGCCAGGGCGATGAAGCGGGCGGCGTCCTTGGCCTCCACCACCACGGCCATGCGCTCCTGGCTTTCGCTGATGGCAAGCTCGGTGCCTGTAAGGCCCTCATATTTTTTGGGTACGGCGTCGAGGTCAATGTCCAAACCGTCGGCCAGTTCTCCGATGGCCACGCTCACCCCGCCCGCGCCAAAATCGTTGCAGCGGCGTATGAACAGGGTGGCGGCGGGGTTTCTAAACAGGCGCTGTAACTTGCGTTCCACCGGGGCGTTGCCCTTTTGCACCTCGGCGCCGCAATTGGCAAGGCTTTCACGCTTATGCGCTTTGGAGGAACCCGTGGCCCCGCCGCAGCCGTCGCGCCCCGTTGCGCCGCCCAAAAGCAACACCACATCGCCCGGCTGGGGTGTTTCGCGCCGCACCGCACTGAGGGGTACGGCGCCCAACACCGCACCCAGTTCCATGCGTTTGGCAAGGTAGCCGGGGTGGTAAAACTCCCGCACCAGGCCGGTGGCAAGGCCAATTTGATTGCCATAGCTGGAATAGCCCGCGGCCGCCGTTTGTACCAGTTTGCGCTGGGGCAGCTTGCCGGGCAGGGTATTGGCCGGGGGGGCAAGCGGGTTGCCCGCGCCGCTTAGCCGCATGGCCCCAAACACATAGCCGCGGTTGGCCAAGGGGTCGCGTATGGCGCCGCCAATGCAGGTTGCGGCCCCGCCAAAGGGCTCAATTTCGGTAGGGTGGTTGTGGGTTTCGTTTTTGAATAAAAGCAGCCAGGGTTCCTCTTTGCCGTCCACATCGGCGCTGATGTGCACGCTGCAGGCGTTGATTTCTTCGCTCTCGTCCACCCCGTGCAGCCGGCCTTGTGCCTTTAGGGCCTTTGCGCCAATCACGGCCAAATCCATCAGGGTTTCGGGCTTATGCTTGCCCTTATAAAGCTGTTTTCGCAAATTCTTATAAATTATATAAGAATTTTGAACGTTTTTATCCTCAATATCAGTTTTTTCTATTTGGGTAGAAAAGGTGGTATGGCGGCAGTGATCGCTCCAGTAGGTGTCAACCATTCTAAGTTCGGTCAGGGTGGGGTCGCGCCCTTCTTGGCGGAAATAATCCTGGCAAAAGGCCAGGTCGTCCTCATCCATGGCAAGGCCCCACTCGGCGCAAAAAGCGCCGCGGGCATTTTCCGCCAAGGCAATAAAGCCTGCCAGTGTGGGGGTATCCTCGGGGATGGGGTAGGCTGTGTGTAAAGTGGTTCTTACTTCCAGGGATTCTTCTTGAGATTCAACCGGATTGATTAAATAACTTTTAATATAATCAATTTCTTTGTCAGAAATATCTCCATCCAACAAATACACCCTGGCGCTGCGAACCAGGGGCCGCTCGCCCTGGCTGATGAGCTGAATGCACTCGGCCGCCGAGGCGGCGCGCTGGTCGAACTGGCCGGGCAGATAACTTACAGCAAAGCGGTATTTGGCCTCGGGCAGTGTATCATGCAGTTCATCCACAGAAGGCTCGCTAAAAACGGTTTGGCGGCACTGGGTAAACAGTTCTTCGCTCAGGCCCTCGGCGTCGTAGCGGTGTAAAATGCGCAAACCCTGTAGGCCGCTTATGCCCAGCAGGCCACAAAGTTCCTCTTTTAGTGCCGCAGCCTCCACGGCAAAGGCGGGTTTTTTTTCGGCATAGACGCGGTAGACCATGCTTGCCTCCATAAAAATAAAATGCATTTAATCAACGCTTGAAGGGTAGTCACTCAAGATTACAGTTCTTATCAGGGCAGCCAAATGCCTTGTGATGTGGGCAGATGGATTATAAGCATTTAAAGGCAAAAATTAAAAAGTTAAATATAATAATTTTGCATATCCAGCGCTTTTTTTCCAATGTCCTGGCGGTAGTATACATTTTTGTACTGGATAAAGGAGGCGGTTTTATAGGCTTTTTCCAGCGCTTCTTGCAGGTTTTGGGCCACCGCCGTAACACCCAGTACCCGGCCGCCCGAGGTGACCAGGCGGTTGTTTTCCAGTTTTGTACCGGCGTGGTACACATAGGTATCGGGCTGTGCATAGGCCTTTTCCAGGCCGGTAACGGGCAGGCCTTTTTCAAAATGGCCGGGGTAGCCACCACTTGCAAGCACCAGGCAGGCCGAGGCCCCGCTGCGTACCTTCACCATCTCGGGGCGTAAAGTACCCGCGGTGCAGGCCTGCATGATGGCCAATAGATCCCCCTCTAACAGTGGCAAAAAGGCCTGGGTTTCGGGGTCGCCAAAGCGGCAGTTGTACTCTATCACTTTTGGGCCGGTGGCGGTGGCAATCAGGCCAAAGTACAGGCAGCCCTTAAAGGGGATGCCCTTCTCCTGCATCGCCCGTACAGTGGGCAGAAATATCGTATCCATACAGATATCTTGAAGTTCTTTTGTGAAAATGGGGTTTGGCGCAATTACCCCCATGCCGCCGGTGTTGGGGCCGGTGTCGCCATCCATAGCCCGCTTATGGTCCATGCCCGAACCAAAGGGAACCAGGGTTTTGCCATCGCAGAAGGCCAAAACGCTGATCTCAGGCCCGGTGAGAAATTCCTCCAAAATAATCCGCGCGCCGCTCTCTCCAAAAATGCGGTCTTTCATCAGCCCCACAACGGCGGCAACGGCCTCTTGTTCGCTGAGGCAAACCACCACCCCTTTGCCCAGGGCCAAACCGTCGGCCTTAACCACAAGTGGGTATTCACAGCTGGTGCGCAGGTAGGCAATGGCCGCGTCCATATCGGTAAAAACCTCATATTGGGCGGTTGGTATGCCGTATTCCCGCATCAAATTTTTGGCAAATACCTTGCTGGATTCAATTTGGGCCGCCGCGGCGCTGGGGCCAAACGCGGGGATACCCTTGGCCTCGAGGGCATCTACCAGGCCCAGCGCTAAGGGGTTATCGGGCGCAACCACAACATAATCCACCCTGTTTCCCGCACAGTATTGTGCAACAGCGGTAATATCGGTGGGGTTTAAAGCAATACAGGTGGCGCAGGCGGCAATACCCCCGTTGCCGGGGATGGCGGTAATCTCGTGGCAGCCGGAACTCTCGCGCAGTTTTTTCACCAGCGCATGTTCCCGGCCACCCGAACCAATCACTGCAACTTTCATTCAAATTCTCCTAAAATAATCAACAGGTATGGTGATAGTTGCGTTAAACATGAAAGAAAGGGAAGACGAAAGCACAAGGGGCAAAGGGGAGGTGTTCATCGGTTAAGGGGGAGAGAAAACAGGCTCCAGCCCGGCGATTAGTGGAAAAACAGGCGCAGACCCGTAAAGGCCATAACCATGCCGTAGCGGTTGCAGCAGTCTATCACCTGGTCGTCCCGCACCGAACCGCCGGGCTGGGCAATGCAGTCCACCCCGCTGCGGCGGGCCCGCTCAATGTTATCCCCAAAGGGGAAGAAGGCGTCGCTGCCCAGCGCCACGCCCGAAAGGGAGGCCAGATATTCGCTGCGTATGCGGGGGCTTAAGGGCTGCGGTTTTTGCGAAAAAAGACTTTGCCAGTTGCCATCGGCCAAAAGCGCCTGGCAGTCGGCCTCTTCACCCAAAAACTGGTCGATGGCGTTGTCCCGCTCGGCCCGTTTAACACCCGGCAGAAATGGCAAAGAAAGTACCGTTTCGTGCTGGCGAAGATGCCAAAGGTCGGCTTTATTGCCCGCCAAACGGGTGCAGTGAATGCGGCTTTGCTGGCCCGCGCCCACCCCAATGGCCTGCCCCTCTTTTACATAACAAACCGAGTTGGATTGGGTGTATTTGAGGGTGATGAGGGCCACCAGCAGATCCCGTATCTGGGTTTCGCTCAAGGCTTTTTGGGTGGTGGGGCGGTTTTCCAGCAGGGTGGCGCCTATACATACCGTGTTGCGGCCCTGCTCAAAGGTGACGCCAAACACATCTTTGTGCTCCAGCGGGCCGGGGCGGTACTGGGGGTCAACGCGTACCACATTGTAGTTGCCATTTCGTTTTTGAGACAGAATTTGCAATGCTTCTGCGGTATAAGCCGGTGCAATAATGCCGTCACTGACCTCTTTTGCCAGCAGGCGGGCGGTGTCTCCGTCGCACTCGTCTGAGAGGGCGGCCCAGTCTCCAAAGCTGGACATCCTGTCGGCCCCGCGGGCCCTGGCATAGGCCGAGGCGATGGGGCTGAGCGCCATAGAGGGGTTTAGGTTGCAGGCGGCCAGTAAAGCTGGGCTAAGCGGCAGGCCCAGCGCCGCCCCCGCGGGCGACACATGCTTAAAGGAGGCTGCCGCGGGCAGGCCCGTGGCCTGCTTTAACTCCGCCACAAGTTGCCAGGCGTTCAGCGCGTCCAAAAAATTGATATAGCCGGGTTTCCCACACAGCACCTCCACCGGCAGAGCTTCCTTTGCAAAAATGCGGGCGGGTTTCTGGTTGGGGTTACAGCCATATTTCAGTTCCAGTTCGTTCATCTCGCGCCATACCTCCAAATAAAAACAATGATATATAAATCATATCAACTAAATTTTGTTGTAACGGTTAACTATACAGGTGCATTCACTACCGTCCAGATGGATGGTACGCACAAAAAGGGCAACCCGGTTTTCGGCGTTCAGGCTCTGCCAGAGGCTATGGGTAAAGCTGTCCAGTTCTTTTTGTCCGTGCAGGGGGTAGGCAAGTGAAACCGCTAGGGGTACGCTACAAAAACTGGGCAGGGGCTGGCCATCGCCCATATAGGTGTGAATGAGGTGGCCCTGCCCGGGCAGGGGCTGCGGGTATTCAAAAAAAGAGCGCTGAACCGAGGCGGGGTTGCCATCTGCCGATTTTAAAATGGAAAGGGTATAGGCAAAGCCGTTAAAATCGGCCGCGATAAGGCCCGAAATACGGGGGGTGTAGTTGGGGGCGTCCGGCTCAAAGCTGCGGGTGCGCAGCGCCTCGGTAAAGCCTATGCCGCGCTCTAAGCAGGAGAAGATGGTGTCGGTTTGGTCGCCGTTTGTAACAATGGTGTGCGGGCCGTGTTTGCGCACCGGGGCGTATAAAATCAGGCTGGGGTCCTGCAATTTGGCGGGGTCGGCCGCCTCGGTAATGATGCCGCCATCCTTTTCGGTAAAAACACGGTTGCGTGAATTTTCGCTACGGCCCATGATGAAATAGGCAAGCAAAGCCTGCTGGCCCTCGCCGCTGCGGCCCAGCACAATGCCCCTGCCGGGGTAAGGGTTTTGGGCAAGCAGGGTGAATAAATTTTGTGTTGACATGGAAAAACCCCCTCTACTTAAGAAGCTTTGGTGCTAACTCGGTACAAAGCTGCTCCACTGCCTTGGGCAACAGCACCCATTCGGCCTCTTCCATCACCCGGCGCTGTAAGGTTTGGGGGGTGTCACCCTCCAAAACCTCCACGGCCTTTTGCAAGAGGATGCGCCCGCCGTCGGTGTTTTCGTTCACCAGGTGTACGGTGGCGCCCGTAAGCCTTACCCCCCGTTCCAGCGCCTCACGGTGGGGGCGCAGGCCATAATAGCCGTCGCCACAAAAAGAGGGGATAAGGCTTGGATGTACATTGATAATACGGCCCTCATAGGCTTTAAGCACCTGAGGGCCCAAAATGGTGAGGAAACCCGCCAAAACCACGAGTTCTATGTCAAAAAGGTGCAGTGCATCCAGAAGGGCCTTGTCGTAGTCCTCAAAACGGGGAAAATCGCGCAGCGAAAGGATATCGGTGGGGATACCCGCGGCCTCGGCGCGCTGCAGGGCAGGCACGCCGGATTTGGACGAGGAGACGAGGGCAAGCTTGGCGTGTGGCATTTCTCCCCGCGCCGAGGCGTCGATGAGGGCCTGTAAATTGGTGCCCCCGCCCGAGACCAGAACGGCTACCGGAATCATAACAGCACCCCCTCTTCCCCGCGTACTACCCGGCCCAGGAGGAAGGGCTCCTCCCCTGCCTCGCGCAGCAGGGCCAAGGCGCTGTGGGCGGCGGCCTCGGGCAGGGCGATACACAGGCCCACGCCCATGTTGAAGGTGTGGTACATCTCTTTGAAGGGAATTTGCCCCGCGCGAGCTATCAGTTCAAACACAGGCGGCAGGGGAATGGCCCCGATATCCAATTTCGCCGTGAGGCCGGGGGGCAGCATCCGTGGGATATTTTCATAAAAACCGCCCCCTGTGATGTGGCAGATGCCGTGCACCTCGGTTTGAGACAGCAGTTGTAAAACGGGTTTTACGTAGATGCGGGTGGGGGCCAGCAGGGCCTCTCCCAAGCTACACATAAGTTCAGGATAAACATGAAAAATAGAATTTGACTTCACATCCATGTCAAAAACCTTACGAATTAGAGAAAACCCGTTTGAGTGTGGCCCCGAGGAGGGAAGGGCCAGAATCTGGTCTCCTTCTTTTACCAGGGAGGGCTTAATCATCTTGGCCTCATCACACACCCCCACCGAAAAGCCCGCCAGGTCGTATTCCTCTTCGGGATAAAAACCCGGCATTTCGGCGGTTTCCCCACCGATTAAAGCGCAGCCCGCCTGCACACAGCCCTCGGCCACACCGGCCACAATTTTTTCAATGCGAAAGGGCTGATTTTTGCCGCAGGCGATGTAATCTAAAAAAAACAAAGGCGTGGCGCCCGCACATAAAATGTCATTTACGCACATAGCAACACAGTCAATACCAATGGTATCGTGCTTATCCAGCAAAAATGCCAATTTCAATTTGGTGCCTACGCCATCGGCGCCCGACACCAGCACGGGTTTTTGGTAGCCGATTAAATCGGGGGCAAAAAGCCCCCCAAAGCCCCCCAGCCCCCCCATTACGCCGGGGATGCGGGTGCGTTCCACATGGGCTTTCATGCGGTTTACAGCCTCGTAACCGGCGTTTACATCCACACCAGCGGCCTTGTAAAGGTCACTTTCGCTGTGCTGCATGGCTCAACACTCCTTTGCTTTAGTACAGTCCAATAAGATACCAATGCGGTAAAACGAGGCTCAGTCCCTGGGGTTTGCCAGCGGGCTGCAGCCCAGCTTTTCCTCAAATTTGCTTTTTTGCTGGCGGCTGGGTGGCGGCACCGGGTAGTGGCCGGTAAAGCACCCGTCGCAAAAGCCCAAGGGGCATTCGGGCGCTAAGTGGGAAAGGGCCTCAATCGATAGATAACCCAGGGTGTCGGCCCCAATAATGCGTCTAATTTCATCGATGCTGTGGTTAAAAGCAATTAAATTTTCGCTGGAATCGATGTCGGTGCCAAAATGGCAGGGGTAGAGGAAAGGCGGGCAGGAGAGGCGGACGTGCACCTCTTTGGCCCCGGCTTCACGCAGCAGGCGGATGATTTTTAAGCTGGTGGTGCCCCGCACGATGGAGTCATCTACCATAACAACGCGTTTGCCCGCCACGGTGGAGGCGATGGGGTTTAGCTTGATGCGCACGTCATTTTCGCGCTGGGCCTGGCTGGGGGCAATAAAGGTGCGGCCGATGTACTTGTTTTTGAGAAAGCCCATGCCGTAGGGCGTGCCGCTTTGCCTTGCGTAGCCCAGGGCCGCGTCTATGCCCGAATCGGGCACGCCGATGACCACATCGGCCTGTACCGGGTGCTGCTTTGCCAGCTCCTCGCCCGCGCGCACCCGGGCCGTGTGCACCGAGGCGCCCTCAATGACAGAATCGGGCCGGGCAAAGTAGATATATTCGAACACACACAGCGAGGAGGGGCCGCCACAGTGGCTTTGGATGCTCTCAATGCCGTTTTGGGTAACGCAGACTATTTCGCCGGGGGCAATGTCGCGCACAAAGGTGGCCCCAACGGCCTGCAGCGCGCAGGATTCACTGGCAAACAGCACGCTTTCGCCCAGTTTGCCCATACACAGGGGCCTAAAGCCCTGGGGGTCGCGCGCGGCTATCAGCTTGCGGGGGCTCATCACCAGCAGGGAGTAAGCCCCCCGCAGTTTTTTCATGGCGGCCTCTACGGCGCGCTCAATACTGGGGGCCGAGAGGCGGGCCTCGGTGATGGTGTAGGCGATTACCTCTGTGTCGCTAGTAGTGTGGAAGATGCCGCCCTGTAGTTCTTTTTCTTCCCGCAGTTCGGCGGCGTTTGTGAGGTTGCCGTTGTGGGCCAGCGTCATGGTGCCCTTGATGTGGCTGGAGACCAGCGGCTGCGCGTTGGCCCGGCTGCGCGCCCCGGTGGTGGCGTAGCGCACGTGCCCCATGGCCATCTGCCCCTGGCCCAAAGCCTGCAGGTGCTGGGGGGTAAAAACCTCGTTTACAAGGCCTAAATCGCGGTGGTTTGTAACAACGCCGCAATCGTTTACCGCAATGCCGCAACTCTCTTGCCCGCGGTGTTGCAGGGCGTACAGGCCGTAGTAGCACAGCCGGGCCACATCTTCGGCCTCACCCCGGGTAAGTACGCCAAACACCCCGCACTCCTCGCGGGGCTTATCAAAAGGCAGTGGGCAACGGCTCATGCATTCTCTCCCAAAAGGCGTTTCATCACCTCCCGGTAAGCGTCCTCTACGCCCCCCATATCCCGGCGGAAACGGTCCTTATCCAATTTTTCGTGGGTGGTACTGTCCCAAAAGCGGCAGGTATCGGGGGAGAT
Organism: uncultured Oscillospiraceae bacterium; assembly: GCA_964550985.1. GTDB lineage: Bacteria > Bacillota > Clostridia > Oscillospirales > Ruminococcaceae > JAAYCI01. The sequence goes on along the minus strand of CAZKBM010000005.1, from coordinate 25,096 downwards.
TTCATCCGCCAGTACAATTTCCCCGTCGGCGGTTTTGCCAAACTCCAGCTTGAAATCGATGAGGTCGATGTTGGCCTCTTTTAAATATTCCCGCAAAATATCGTTGATTTGCAAGGCATATTTGGCAATGGTGTCCAGTTCTGCCTCGCTGGCCCACCGCATGGCCAAAATGTGGTAGTTGTTCACCATGGGGTCGCCCAGGGCGTCATCTTTATAGCAGTATTCCAGCACGGTGCGGCCCATGGGGGTGCCCTCAGGCAGGCCGATGCGCTGCGCCAGGCTGCCTGCGGCGATGTTGCGCACAATCACTTCCAGCGGCACAATGCTCACCTTTTTTACCAGCGTCTCCCGCTCGGAGAGCTCCCGCACCAGGTGGGTGGGCACGCCTTTTTCTTCCAGGAGTTTCATCAGGTGGTTTGTCATGCGGTTGTTGATGGGCCCCTTGCCGGCAATGGTGCCTTTTTTGGCCCCGTTGCCCGCCGTGGCATCGTCTTTATAATCCACAATTACCAAGGTGGGGTCATCGGTGGTGTACACTTTTTTGGCTTTTCCCTCATAAATCATGTCTCGCTTTTCCAATGTTCGCTTCCCCCTGTTACAATATGGTTTACTGGTTTTGTAAGTTGGTACTAGGGTGTGTTCGATAATTGTTCCAATTCGTGCTTTTGCCTAAAATTTTAGTGTATTTTGGGCGCGGAGGACGTAGGCGGGCTTTCGCCCGGCAAGGACAACAAGCACAAAAGACGCAAAATTTGGCAAAATGACGAGCTGGGTTACTTGTCGAACACACCCTAGGCTTTTTCCATTTGGCGCCGCAGCTCTTTTTGCAAGGCGGCGTCTTTTGCGGCTATGGCAGCGCCCATATCGGCCCGGTGGGCAAAAAGCCGTTCATACAGGCCCTCGTCGGAAAGGGCCAAAATTTGGGCGGCCAAAATGGCGGCGTTTACCCCGCCGCCCAGGCCCACGGTTGCCACCGGGATGCCCGGCGGCATCTGCACGGTGGAGAGCAGGGCGTCCAGCCCGTCTGCCGCACCGCCCTTACAGGGGATGCCGATGACCGGTAAAAGGCAGCCTGCGGCCACTGCGCCGGCCAGGTGGGCCGCCATGCCCGCCGCGGCGATAATCACCCCAAAACCGGCATTTTTGGCCCCGCCCACAAAACTGGAGACCCGCTCTGGGGTGCGATGAGCACTCATAATGTGCACCTCCATTGGGATCTCCAGTTGCTTTAAGGTATCCATACATTTTTGTACAATGGGCCTGTCGCTGTCGCTACCCATCAGAATGGCGACTTTTTTCATCATCTGTCCGCCCTCCCTGCCGCCAAAGCGGCCCAAACTTAGGGTGTAAACCCCAAACTTTTTCCATTTGTATTATATCATATCTTTTTGCCATAGGCAAAAAGACGGCGATAGCCGTGGCACGTGCAGCGTGGCATGATGTGAACAAGGTTCCCGCCGGAGCGAAGCGCCGAAGCGGGGTTCTTATATCATATCTTTTTGCCATAGGCAAAAAGACGGCGATAGCCGTGGCACGCGCAGCGTGGCATGATGTGAACAAGGTTCCCGCCGGTGCAAAGCGCCGAAGCGGGGTTCTTTTATCATATCGCAGCCTTTTTTATGGCAGCGCAAAAAGGGTGGCCTGGATAGCGGCGATGAGGTTTTTAGGCGCAATTTCAATTTGCAGGCCAACCTCCCCACCGCTGACCAAAATAGAGGCGTGGGAAAGGGCGCTCTGCTCCAAAAAGCAGGGGTACTTTTTCTTCATGCCCACCGGGCTGCAGCCCCCCCGCCGGTAGCCGGTTAGGGCAAGCAGCTTATCCAGCGGCAAGAGGGCCAGGCTTTTTTCACCTGCGGCGGCCGCGGCGCTTTTCAGCGGCAGTTCGCGGCATACGGGCAGGCAAAAAACATAGATTGCCTCACCGGGGCTTTGCAGTACCAGGGTTTTGAAAACACGGGCGGGGCTTTGCCCGGTTTTTTCGGCCACCGAGAGGCCGTCCAGTGCGCCGTCGCCCACAGGGTATGTGCAGGGGGTATAGGGCAGGTGGGCGGCCTCCAGTAAGCGCATAGCGTTGGTTTTTTTCACAGTGAACCTCCCGTTTGTGGTTTGCGCCCCGCCCGGCTTCGTGCTATTATGAACAATAGGGCCTTTATAGGCGAAGAAGCAAGCGAAAAGGGCCGATAAATATTGCGAAGAAAAGAAGGATAAAAACATGATTGTTATTTTCCGGCCCGAGGCGGCCGAGGAGCAAATTGGCGCGCTGTGCCGGGAGTTTGAAGCGGGCGGCTTGCAAATTCACCGCTCTAGCGGTGAGCATACCCGGCTGATTGGCCTGGTGGGCGATACCTCCACCGTGGATATTGACCTTGTGCGGGCAAACCCTTGCGTGGCCGACGTAAAACGGGTAAGCGAGCCCTACAAAAAAGCCAACCGCAAATTTCACCCCAAAGATAGCGTGGTGGAGGCAGGCGGGGTGAGCATTGGCGCGGGGTATTTTGCCGTGATGGCGGGCCCCTGCAGCGTGGAGAGCGAGAGCCAGATTATTGGTTTGGCCAAAGAGGTTAAGGCCAGCGGGGCCGATTTTTTGCGCGGGGGGGCCTTCAAGCCCCGTACCTCCCCCTATGCCTTCCAGGGCCTGAGGGCCGAGGGGCTGGAACTGATGAAACAGGCCAAGGCGGAGACCGGCCTGCCCATTGTGACGGAGATTATGAACCTGAGCCACCTGCCCCTGTTTTTGGAGGCCGGGGTGGATATGCTTCAGGTGGGTGCGCGCAATATGCAAAATTTTGAGATGTTGCGGGAGCTGGGAACCACCCGTGTGCCCATACTGCTAAAGCGGGGGCTTTCCAACACTTTGGAAGAACTGCTGATGAGCGCCGAATACATTTTGGCCGGCGGGAATGACAAGGTGATTTTGTGCGAGCGCGGCATACGTACCTTTGAGCCCTCCACCCGCAACACCTTGGATATCAGCGCCATACCCATGCTGAAAAGGCAAAGCCACCTGCCGGTGATTGTGGACCCCAGCCACGCCTGCGGGCACGCCTGGATGGTGGAGCCCCTGGCCATGGCCGCCGTGGCCGCCGGGGCCGACGGGCTGATGATAGAGGTGCACGACGACCCGCCCCACGCTTTGAGCGACGGCGCCCAAAGCCTAACCCCCGTGGCCTTTGACGCGTTGATGGAGCGGCTTGCCCGCCAGAGGCAATTTTTTACCGAAGAAGCGAAGGATGCGACCGCAACTTTGTAGGCTGTACCAGGGCGGAAAGCGGCGCACATAGCAAGTATACCGCAAACGGCAAAAAAACCAAAACGGCAGGGCGGCTTTTGGCGGGTAAAACCGGGCATACGGCAGAGGCCCCTTTGCCCGTATAAATTACAAAATTTACACTATTTTGCACATTGGCTGTACGAAAGGCCCCGCCTGTTGTATAATGTAAAAGTGCCCTTTGCGCCAAAAAAGGGGCAAATAAACGTATGGCGTCATTTGCCGCCCGGGCAGGGCGGCTATTCATAACAACAGGAGGCTAGTAGATGACATTAAAGGGAAAAATAGCGGTGGGGCTTGCCATTGCAGTTTTGGCTTCGGCCGCGGTTACGGGCATTGCCTTTTTAACGGACCGGCAAAAAGTGGCGGCCGAGGAGCCGGGGCTGTATGTGGGCGGTGAAAAGGTGGAAGACCCCGGCGTTATGCTAACCGTAAACGGCCAGGATATAGGTTTTGACGAATACCGCTATTACTATATGCTGAATAAAACCTACGGTGAGATGAGCGGCGGGGCCGACATGTGGGACACCGACTATGACGGTTCCTTGGCCCTGCAACTGCGCAAAAGTACCGAACAAACCCTGTTGCAGGTGTATTCCTGGCTAAAAATTGCGCAGGACGAGGGCATCAGCCTGACCGATGCGGAAAAGCAGGAAATACAGGATACCCTGGCAGAGCAAAAAGAGGAACTGGGGGAAGAGGGCTTTGCGAAGAACCTCTCCAGCATGTTCTTTACAGATGAAGAGATGTACCTGCGCATTACAGAAGAGCAAAAGCTGGTAAAAAAAGCCCAGGATGAACTAAAAGCCCGCTATGCGGCGGAGATAGAGGAAAACCTGGACGACAGCTACTTGACTGCAAAGCATATCTTAATCAGCTTTGACGGAATTAACGCCGGAGCACAGCCTGATGAGAGCGCGGCGCAAAGCCCCGAAGAGGACCTGCTGGACGCCGTTGGCAACGCGGTGAGCACGGGCGGGGAAAGCGCCCCGGCCAGCGCCCAAAGCGAAGTGCAAAAAAGCAGCCAGGTAGATGTAAACATTGGGGACAGCGCCGCCCAAAGCACTGCGGACAGTACGGCAGCCAATGCCGCCGCAAGCCAGCCCCAAAGCGCCGCCGCTGCCGGGGCCGAGATGACCCAGGAGCAAAAAGAGGCGGCCGCCTTAGAAATGGCGACCCAGTTGCTGCAACAACTGCGCGCGGCCCAGGCCAATGGCGCTGATGTAAACACGATGTTTGACCAGATGGTAAAAGACTTTGGCGCCGACCCCGGCATGGAACAAAACCCCGGCGGCTACACCTTTGGTGAAGGGGAGATGGTGCAGGAGTTTTACGACGGCGCAAAAGCCCTGCAACCGGGTGAGATTTCGGAGCCCATCCGCACCGATTATGGTTATCACATCATTCTGCGCATGCCGCTGGACCGTGAGGCCATAGGGAACGGAGACCCCGAGGCGGCCATAGAGCAGGCGGCCAGCGCAAAAATGAGCGCAGAGGCCAAAACCGTGCAGGACAGCCTGGAGGTGGCCTACGGCGCCTATTATGACGAAGTGACCCCCGGCGGGATACGCTAGGGCAGGGCTTTGAAAAAAGAAATTTTAGAGACAACCCGCCTGTACCTGCGGGAGATGGACGAGGATGACCTTCCCACCCTACGCCTGATTTTACAAGATGCGCAGGTGATGACCGCCTATGAGCACGCCTTTTCAGAGGAAGAGGTGCAGGCCTGGCTGGCAAACCAGGCCCGCCGCTACCGTGAGGATGGCTTTGGCCTTTGGGCGGTTTGTGCAAAACAGAGCGGCGAGATGCTGGGCCAGTGCGGCATTACTTGGCAAAGCCTTGCAGAAAAGCAGGTGCCGGAGATAGGCTACCTGTTCGCCCAAAAATTTTGGCGACGGGGCTATGCCATAGAGGCCGCAAAAGCCTGCCGCAGCTACGCATTTGAAAAGCTGGGCTTTGCCGAAGTATTCTCCATCATACGGGATACAAACCTCGCCTCTATGAACGTGGCCATTCGCAACGGTATGCTGGTGCGCAGCAGGTTCACAAAACAGTATTATGGGATGGAGATGCCCCATCTGGTGTTTTCGGTAAAAAAGCGGGAGGTGTGTACGGGTGTGGAGTGCTGAATACATGATTGGCAATTCACAAATCGACAGTCAACACAAGCAGCTTGTGCTAACCTTAGACGGTTTGTTAAAAGCCCTGAAAGAACCGCCACAGGCCTATCAAAAACAGGTGTTTGAGCAGACTGTAAAGTTTGTGAAGAATTACGCTGTGGTACATTTTAACACCGAGGAGATGTACCAGGCGGAGATTGGTTTTACCGAGGCCGAAGCCCACCGGCAGATGCACAAGGACTTTGTGGAAAAGGTACACGAAAAAGAGCTGGAACTCATCCGCTCGGACTATGAGACCGCTGTGGTGCGGCAACTGGCCGAGTTTTTAACCCAGTGGCTGATTTACCATATTATGAAGGAAGATAAAAAAATGGCAAACCCGGCCTATAGCACAAAGCCACTGCCGGCGCAGCAGAGCCCCTAACAGAGAACAGAATCAGAAAGAGGCGGCAAACCGATTGGTTTGCCGCCTCCTTTATTGTATGAAAAGGATGTTAGCCCAGCATCATGCGGTCGTTGGCAAATTCGCCGCCGCTTACCACCTCAAACTTCTGCATCAAATCTGCGGTTTGCAGCCTTTGCTTTTCCTCACCGCGCACGTCGTAAATGATTTTGCCCTCATACATCATAATCAGGCGGTTGCCCACCCGTATAGCGTCCTTCATGTTGTGGGTAATCATCAGGGTGGTCAGGTGGCCCTCCGCCACCAGCGCGCCGGTAAGTTCCAGCACCTTGTGGGCGGTTTTGGGGTCTAAGGCGGCGGTGTGTTCGTCCAGCAGCAGCAGTTTTGGCGTTTGCAAGGTGGCCATAAGCAGGGTTAGCGCCTGGCGCTGGCCGCCGCTCAACAGGCCCACTTTATCGTGCAGGCGGTCTTCCAGGCCCAGGCCCAGCTTTTCCAGCTCCCGGCGGAAGCCCTCGCGCTCTTCGCGCGTTACCTCCCAGGCAAGGCCGTGCAGTTTGCCCCGCCGGTTCGCCAGCGCCAGGTTTTCCTCAATAATCATCCCGGCCGCCGTACCCATCATAGGGTCCTGAAAAACGCGGCCCAAAAGGGCGGCGCGCTTGTGCTCGGACATGCGGGTGATGTCTTTACCGGCCAGTTCCACCCGGCCTTGCTCGTTTTGGCACACCCCGGCCACCACGTTTAGCAAGGTGGATTTACCCGCCCCGTTGCCGCCGATGACCGTTACAAAATCGCCGGGCTGCAGGTGTAAATCCACCCCTTGCAAAGCGCGTTTTTCATTCACAGAGCCGGGGTTAAAGGTCATGTGCACGCCGCTTAATTTCAGCATCAGTCCGCCTCCCTTTGCTGCCGGCGGCCCAAAACGCGCTGGCGTAAAAGCGGCACGGCCAAGGCCACCGCCACCAAAAGGGCCGAAAAGAGCTTTAAGTCGTTTGTATCCAGCCCAAGCTGCAGCACCACCGCTATGATAACCCGGTACAGCACACTGCCCAATACGGCCCCCAGCAGTTTTAGGGCAAAACTGCCCCGCAAAAAGCGGAAGACCACCTCGCCAATGATGATGGAGGCGAGGCCGATGACGATGGTGCCGGTGCCCATGCCCACATCGGCAAAGCCCTGGCTTTGGCCCACCAAAGCCCCCGAAAGGGCCACCAGCCCGTTGGAGAGCATCAGCCCCAAAAGAATCATACCGTTTGTGCTTACGCCAAGGGCGCGCGCCATTTTGGAGTTATCCCCCGTGGCCCGCAGGGCGCAGCCAACCTCGGTGCCAAAAAACCAGTACATTACGGCGATGATACCGGCGCAAAATACAAAGCCAATCAGCAGGTTTACCAGGGTTTTGTTCAGGGGCAGCCAGTCCATCCCCAGGGTAACCATGGTGTCCTCGCCCAGCAGGGGAGTGTTGCTTTTGCCCATGATGCGCATGTTGACGGAGTATAGGCCCAGCATGGTTAAAATGCCGGCCAGCAAGCTGGGAATTTTTAAGGCGGTGTTCATGAGGGCAGTGGCCGCACCGGCGGCCATGCCGGCCAAAAGCGAAAACACAAGCGCCAGATAGGGGTTCATCCCCGCCACAATCAAAGTGGCCGAAACAGCCCCCCCAAGGGCAAAGGTGCCATCCACCGAGAGGTCGGCAATTTGCAGCACTTTATAACTGATGTAGGTGCCAAGCGACATCACCGCCCAAAGCAGGCCCTGTGCCACTGCGTCCTGCATCGCCAGCAAAACGTTCATCCCTGTGTTCCCCTTTTGGCTTTTTACGGGCTAATGAACAGGCGCTTGCGCGTAATGCGTACAAGCCCTGCCTTAAATGGCCTCCACACCCTCGGGTATGGTTATGCCCAGCGCGTCGGCGGTCTCTTGGTTCATCACGGTGCGCGCGTCGGCAATGGCCTGGAACTGGATGGGCATCTCGGCGGGTTTGCCTTCGCCGTTCAAAATCTGCACGGCTTGGGCCCCGGCCATCTTGCCAAGGTCAAAATAATTGATGGAGACGGTGGCAAGGCTGCCGCCCTCTACCAGGGCTTCCTCCCCCGAGATATAGGGGATTTTATTATCGCGCGCAATGCTGGCCACGGTGGCCACAGCGTTGGCAATCATGTTGTCGGTGGGGGAGTAGATGGCGTCCACCTTGCCCACCATCGAGGTTACCACCGACTGCACTTCGTTTGTATTAGAGACGGTAAACTCCTGGTATTCCAGGCCCAGTTCTTCGGCGGCGGCTTTGGCAATCTCAATTTGTACAATGCTGTTGGCCTCGCTGGAGTTGTAGAGAAAACCCACTTTTTTGGCCTCGGGGGCAAGCTGGGTAAGCAGGGTAAGCTGCTCTTTTACGGGGGTCAAATCGGAAGTACCCGTCACATTGCCGCCGGGAACATTGTTATCGGCCACAAGTTTTGCCTCCACAAAATCGGTTACGGCGGTGGCCACAATGGGGATATCCTTCGTCTCGTTCGCCAGGGCCTGGGCCGCCGGGGTGGCAATGGCCAAAATCAAGTCGTTACCGTCGTTCACCAGTTTGGAAGCGATGGTGGGGCAGTTGGAAATTTCCCCCTGGGCATTTTGCAAATCGATGGTCAGGTTTTCCCCCTCCACGTAGCCGCCCTCGGCCAGGGCCTCTACAAAGCCATTGTAGCAGGCGTCCAGCGCGGGGTGGGGCGCCAGTTGGATAACCCCTACCTTGGCGCTGCCAGCGCCTGCCGCGCCGCCGCTTGCCGCCGCCGAGGACGCCGCTGGCGCAGAGCTGGCTGGAGCCGCAGAAGAGGCCGGCGCGGCGCTGCTGCCGGCCGAACTGCTGCAGCCCGCCAAAGCGGCCAGCAGGGATATGCTTAAAAGAAGTGCGCTTACTTTTTTCATGCTTTTTCCTCCATTCCTTGACATGGAACCTCCAAGAGCATCCTTTTGTACTTTACCACTCTATCAGAAAGGTTACATGCTTTTATACTATAATCCAAAAAGGCCGCCAACGTCAAGGGCAGCGCCCTGCGTCTTTTGGCGTAAAAAAGCCAGATAGCCCCTAAGGGTAACATAAAAAAGGCCCCCTGCACGTTTGGATGCGCGTGCAAAAGCCCTTTTAACATTTTGGTATGTGCATTTTAAGGGAAGCGCAGTTAGGCCTCAAAATCTGAAAAGAAAGCCTGCGCCAAGGCGGCCTGCTGGGGAAAGTTTACCACATAGCCTATGGGCAGCCTGCCGCCGCTCTCCTCCACCAGCGCTTTGGCGCCCGCTTCGCCAAAGGCCCCGCAAAGTTCTATGGCGCCAACCCCCTCGTCCTCCAGCTCCCGCAGGGTGGTTTTGGCCTCGGCCAAATTGCGCACGGTGCGCAGGTAAAAAATTTGGCGGGCTGTCTCGTAGCGGCTTTGGTGCACTGCGGGGTCATACTGGCTGCCCATCATCATGAAAGCAAATTTCTTCTTTTCCATACCGGCCCTTCCTTTTTAATGGCGTTACAGGCTTTCGGCTCTGTCCAGCACGGTTTGGTGGAAGTTTTCCACCTGGTGCTGGTACTCTTCGTTCATCAGGGGCGAGGTAATCATAAAATCGGCCGAGGCGCGGTTGGTGGCAATGGGGATATCGTACACCAGTGCGATGCGCAATAGGGCCTTGACGTCGGGGTCGTGCGGCTGGGCGGTGAGAGGGTCTGAAAAAAAGACGATGAAATCGATGCTTCCCTCCACAATTTTGGCGCCAATTTGTTGGTCTCCCCCCAGCGGGCCGCTGTTATAGCCCCGCACGGGCAGGCCGGTACGGTCACAAATCATGCGTGCGGTGGTGCCGGTGCCGCACAAAAAGTGCCGCTGCAAAATCTCTTTGTTCCAATCACACCAGTCCAAAAGTTCTTGCTTTTTCCCATCGTGCGCAATGAGGGCGATATTTTTTTGTGGCCCAATGCTTAGGGTCACATATTCGGTTTTCATCTCTCTGCCTCCGTGGCCTTGCCCTTTGCCTCTTTGGCCAAAAAGGGCTGAATGGCCTGCATATTTTCTTCGGTATCCCTGTGAACATCCAGCCGCAATGGCTGGGAAAGATCCAGGTTTAAAATTCCCATCAGGCTTTTTGCATCCAATATATACCGCCCTGAAATCAGGTCAAAATCTCCCTCCAGGGGGGAAAGCGCCTCCACAAAAGTTTTTACTGCCGCAATGCCCGGCAGCGATATCATTACAGTTTGCATCTTGCTATCCCCCTTGTTTACACCGTTGCGGCATGGGCCCAGCGCAGGTTTTGTACAGGGCATGTGGGTAAAACCTGTACCCATTGTACCACAAAAAACCGGCCCTGTTCTCTATTTTGTTTTATTTTTACGCCCGGCGGCCAAAGTTTTGGAAAATTTTAAAAACCGGTCCTTAAGTAAAATGCCCGCTATACCTAGGGCCCCAGTAACCAAAAATAAAGCGAGAACAAGGCCCCATTGCCCCTGCCGCGCTGCCGCGCCCAAAAAGGTGGAGGACACGAGCGAGGGCAGGCGCGCAAGGTTAGAGAGCAGCAAAAACTGCGGCAGGCGCATGGGGGTAAGGGCCACAAGATAGGTAAGCATGTCTTTTGGAGTGCCGGGGATTAAAAACAGCACAAATATCAGCAGCTCCTGCTTTTTGGCGTCCCGCAAAAAGGCATATTCCGCCATTCGCTTTGGGGTAAACAGCTTTTGGGTAAGCCTGCCGCCCAGTTTGCGCGTTAGCCAAAATACCATAGAGGACGCCAAAACACAGCCCGCAATACAGATGAGGGTGCCGAATACACCCCCATATAAAACCCCCGCCAGAAGCTCCACGGGCTCGCCCGGGATAAACGCCACCACAATTTGCAGCACCTGTATGCCCAGCAGCGCCAGTACCCCAAGCGCCCCCCAGGAGGAGATGAGCTGGCCCAGCTTTGCCTGGGCCTCGGGCTGGGTGAGCATTTTGATATAGGGCCAGGCCCACACGGTTATGCCTGCCATGGCCCCCACAAACAGCACGGCCAGCAGCACCAGCCACAGTTTGCCCCGGTTCTTTTTTTCCATACTGTGTCACCTGCCTTACACGGCCAAATTACCGTATTTCCTGATGATAGAACGCCGCAGCCCCCGGGCGGGCTTCAAGGGCCCCTTTCTTTTTGGGGGGCCAAGGGGTATAATACACATGGAATATGGCGCCCCGCAAGCCCTTGGTGGGGCGCTTAGCCAAAATAGGGAGGCGACACAATGGGGAAACACCGCGTAGTGTTTTATCTGTTTTTTGGAATGGGCGTGCTGTTTAGTTTGGCGGTGCTTGGGGCCATTTTGCTGGGGTATATGAACGATTTAAACCGTGGAGGCCTGTTAAGCTGCCTGATATTTGGGCTGTTTATCAGCATAGGGGCGGGTGTGGGTATTCTAAAAACCCGCGGGGACAAAAAGAACCGGTAATGGGGGTGCTGTGGGAAGGCGGCGGTTTGTAGTTTTTGCCAAAAAGGGTTTGCTTTTGGCCTTTATTTGCCAAAACCGGCTGCCTATTGTATAATAAGGGCCAGCCCTTCCCTTTTCACATCAAACTGGCCTTGTGCACATAAAACAGGCCTGCCTTTGCCCGGTATGCAAGCGGTACAAAGTGGGTTTTTTGGTTTTACAAAGCCCCTGCCTATATAGTAAAAAGGATTTTGATAAGAGTTTCAAGCAAAAATTTAGGTTTTTACCGAAAAACCCAAATTTTTGGATAATGAGGTGTCCTTTCGTGCAATTTGAAAAGATGGGCAAGAAAAAAAGCGCCCAAGCCGGCAAACCGGCCCCCCCGCAGGGCAAGCCCGCGCCACAAAAGGCCCCGCCCCCCAAAAAGGCGGGGAAGCAGGCGGCCCACAGCGCACTGCTGTACGAAGGGGGGGCAGGCGCCCCCACTGCCCCCAAACGGGGTTTTTTTGCGTTTTTGTATAAGGCCGACGGCAGCCTGGATAAAAAGCTTGTCTCCCTGCTCTCTATTTTGGCAAGTTCCATTGTACTGCTGGTTTTGCTCATTACTCTGGCGCTGATTTTGCCCAGTTGCAAGCAGCAACCGGTGGTTTCCATCAGCCACAGTCAGCCGTCCTCGCCGCGTTTTTCGCCAAGTGAAAGTTACGATAAGGACCAGGAGACCATACCCACCGGGGAATACGCAGGTATTTTGCTGGAAGAAACCGAAGATGCCGGGGATAAATATGTGGAAGAAACCCTATTTCTGGGCGATTCCAACACCGTTCGCCTGGCTGAGTTTACCTCCATAACCGGGGTGGATTTACAAAATGGCATTGGGGTTGTGGGGCAGGGCATCCAGGGGGCCGTTTCAAACAACAACATCATATTTTCGGGTTACAACAACGTAAACATGGCAAAAAGTGTGGCCATTGTGCAGCCGCGCCGGGTGGTTATCACCTTTGGCACCAACAATGTGGGCTATACCCCTGTGGAAGATTTTATCGACTACTACAAAACCTTTATTGGCCTGATACGGGATGAATACGAGTATGCCGATATCATTTTGGCGGCGGTGCCCCCCATAGGCCAGCGGCATGATAACCAAAACCTGAGCATGGGCGAGGTGGATAAATATAACCATGCCCTGGTGGAACTGGCAAAAAAAGAGGACTGCAAATTTTTAAACTGGAGTGAAGTGCTAAAGGACGAGGACACGGGCTATGCCAAAGAGGGCTATATGGAAAAGGACGGCATCCATGTGACCACCAAAGCGGCGGGCGAAATGCTGCGCTATTTCCGCACACACAGCTTTGAAGGGGAGGACACCCGGCCAAAACCCTTAAAAACCGTACCCACCCATATCCAAACACCCGCCCCGGTGGTTTCCTCCTCTTCCAGCAAGCAGGCCGCCCCGGCCACAACCAGTTCTTCCTCGTCTTCTTCTTCGTCGGTATCGGTGGTGGCCCCGGTCCCACCGCCGGTCACCTCCAGTTCTTCTACCCAGCCAACGCCTACCCCAGCGCCCACCCCCGAACCAACCCCAACCCCAACGCCGGAACCAACGCCCACCCCCACCCCTACGCCCACACCCACCCCCACACCAGAGCCAACCCCAACGCCGGAACCAACGCCCACCCCCACCCCGGCCGTGCCACCGGCCCCCGCGGTATGACAGAGTTTTTTAACGCTTTTTCGGCGGCGCTAAATTGGCGGCTTATGGGCTCGGTACTATTGCTGGTTGGGCTGGTTTTGCTTGTGGGCTACCTTACCGAAAAAAACAAGCGGGCCCGAACAGAAAAACCCGGCAGGCTTTTGCGGTATAGCGTGCCGGGCAAAACGGCTGCGGCCTGCCGGGGCATACTGGGCAAACCCGCCCCGGGCGATGCATTTTTGTATAAGCTGGAGGCCACCCCAAAAGGGGGCTGGTATTTCCAACTACAGCAGCACCGCCCCACCGGCCAGGTTTTGGAAACACTTTACCTTTTGGCTTTTGAAGATGACGACCCTGTGCAGTTTAGCCTGCGTTTTGTGCGCGAGGCCTTTGGCCAAAAAGAGCCCATTGTGCCCCCGGCGCTGCTGGATGAATTTTTTGCCGCAAAACTTGCGGCCGTACCGGTAAAAGAGGAAATTACGGCTTGACAGCCTGGCACGGTATCCGTATAATTGGGCTATTCAATACTTACAACATTTGTTCAAATGCTGTAGATGCGCTGCATAAAAGCGCCCGGTTTTGCAAGAAAGGAAAACGATAACCGCCATGGACGACGACGGCAGTTGTAGCCAAAGCGACACTGGAGAGGAACCGAATTGAGTAAGGCATGGTCTGCGCGATAAACGCGCGGGGCCATGCCTTGTTTTGGTTATATTATAGTTAGGTATCTGTACCAACAGGAGGAATTATTTTGACAGTGGGAACCTTGTTTGGCATGTTGGCCCTACAATTGGGCCTTATTTTGCTAAACGCCTTTTTTGCCGCCACCGAAATTGCGGTTTTACAGTTAAGCCCCGGCAAGTTGCGCCATCTGGCCGAAGAGGGGGACAAAAGCGCGCCGCGCATCTTGAAAATGGTGGAAAATCCCTCGGGGTTTCTCTCGGCCATTCAAATTGGTATTACCCTGGCGGGGCTTTTGGCCAGCGCCTTTGCGGCCGATAATTTTGCAGACCCCCTGGCCGGCTGGGTAAGCCGCAGTATAGGCCTTGCACAGCAGCACTATTCCCTTTTGCGCACGGTGTCCATCATTCTCATCACGCTCATACTATCTTATTTTACGCTGGTTTTGGGGGAATTGGTGCCAAAGCAACTGGCATTGCATAAACCCTATGCCGTGGCCAAAATAACCACGCGGGTTATTGCGGGGCTGGCCATTTTGATGAAGCCGGTCATCTGGCTGCTCTCAGCCTCTACCAGGGCGGTGCTGCGGCTGTTTGGCATTAAGGGCGAGCGCAGCGAGGAGATTGTGACCGAGGACGAGATACGGATGATGGTGGACGCGGGCAGCGAGAGCGGCACCATTGAAGAAGAAGAAAAACAGATGATAGAAAACGTGTTTGAACTGCGCGACACCTTAGCGCGTGACGTGATGACCCACCGGGTGGACGTGGTGGCCGTGGAGGCCGACGCAGGCCCCGCCGAGATACTGGCCATCATCCGCGGCAGCGGCCTTTCGCGTTTTCCGGTTTATGAAAATAGCTACGATGATATTTTGGGTGTGCTAAACTCCCGCACCTACCTGCTGGCCGTGCAGCAGGGGGGGCAGCCCTCGGTGCGGCAGCTTTTGCGCCCCGCCTGTTTTGTGCCCGAAACGGTAAAGGCCGACACGCTGCTGCGCGATATGCAGCAGCGCAAGGATCATATGGCTTTGGTGGTGGACGAATACGGCGGTTTTTCAGGCCTTGTAACCATGGAGGATGTGATTGAGGAGATTGTGGGCAACATTTACGATGAGTTTGACGCGCCCGATGAGCCCGAAATCTGCCGTTTGGAGGATAACCTGTGGCGGGTGGCGGGGGACGCCGACATTGAGGATGTGGAGGACGAACTGGGCATTCAGCTGCCCGAGGACAGGGAGTACGACTCTCTGGGGGGTCTGGTGTTCAGCCACCTGAACTCTATCCCCGACGACGGCCAAACCGTAACCATGGACGTGGAGGGCCTACACATTGCCACCGACCCCATTGTGGACCACCACGTGGAATGGGCGCTGGTAAGCCTGTTGCCCCCGCCCGAAGAGGCCGCCGCGGAGGAGAACGAAAAGCCCAAAAAGCGGGAAAACGGCAAGGGAAAAACCGAGGGGTAAAAGGCAGTTTGCCCTGTACATCGGCCAGTAAGGGATATTCCGATTGAGAAACTGAAATAAAATATACCCTTTTCCTTCATTAGCAAAACCCACCCCCGGCAGCTTTGTGCAAAGGAGGTGGGTTTTTGGATTTTTCGCTTTATGCCAACAGCATTAACCAACCAGCGCCTTGTTGTGGGTAAGCTTGCCTAAAGCCTTGCCGGCCACCACAAACAATAGCCCGCTGCCCGCCGCCTGCCCCAGCGAGATGGGCAGTTCCAGCAGGGCCGAAGCCGGTGTGCCAAACAGCACCCAGGCCGCTATGGTGTAGCCCACCAGGGTGATGCCCGCGCCAATAAATACGGCGGCCACATTGCGCCGGTTCACAATGCCCTGGCCCTTATTGGTAAAAGCAAGGCATAAAAGCGCCTTGATAACCACCGTAAAGGGCAGCCAAACCATGCCGCCGGGCACCAGCGCATCTGAAAGGCCCGCCCCAATGGCCGCTGCGGCCATTGCATAGGGCAGGGGCAATATGGCCGCCGCCAGGTAGATAACGGCGTCGCCAAAATGGATATAACTGCCGTTTGGCCCTATGGGCAGGTGCACCACATAGATAGCCAGGAAAATGAGGGCCGCAAAAAGCCCGGTATAGGTGATTTTTTTAATCTGTTCGCGCTTCATAGTAAGATGCCTCCCTGTTTTGGCCCCGGTTGACAAAGGGGCCCCGTTTGCTCTATGCTTATTCTAGCAAGCGGCTGGTCCCTTTACAATGTTCAGTTTTTGAATATTTTATGGTATCAGATGGAGGGCCCATGGAGTTTGTAGGCCTGTTTTTGGATAAGGGGGGGAAAACCCCCCTCTATACCCAACTATATGAATTTTTGGTGCGGGAACTGCGCAGCGGGGGGATTTGTGCAGGCGAAAAACTGCCCGGCAAACGCACGGCGGCGGCGCAGCTTGGTATTTCGGTAAACACGGTGGACGAGGCCTACCAGCTTTTGGCCGCCGAAGGTTATGTGGAGGCCCGCCCCCGCAGCGGTTTTGTGGCAAGCCGCCTGCCCCAGCTTCTGCCATTGCCAAAGGGGGAAGCCCCAATGGCAAAACTCCCCCCCCCGCCCAAGGCCTCCCCCTGGCGGTATAGCTTCCTCACCGGGGGCATCAACACGGCGCTTTTTCCCCGCAAAAGTTGGAACCGCCTGTTTAAAGAGGTACTGGCGGGGGAGGAAGATTTGTTTGCCACGGGTGAGGGCCAGGGAGACGCCGTGCTACGGGAGGCGCTTGCAACGTATTTACGGGGTTTTCGCGGGGTGCGCTGTGCGGCTGGGCAGCTTGTGGTGGGCGCGGGGCTGGAGGTGCTTTTGGGCCTGCTTGCCCCCCTGCTGCCGGCTGGCCCCCTGGCCATAGAAAACCCCGGCTATGCAAAAATGGCCAGGCTGTTTGAAAATGCGGGCAAAGCCACCCTGGCCGCAGATGTGGATACCGACGGAATGCGACCCGATGTTTTACAAAATACGCCTGCAAGGGTAGCTTACCTTACCCCCAGCCACCAGTTCCCCAGCGGCTGCACCATGCCCGCCCCCCGCCGGGCGGCGCTGCTTACCTGGGCGGCCCAAACCGGCGGCATTATTATAGAGGATGACTACGACAGCGAGTTCCGCTTTAGCGGCCGCCCCCTGCCCAGCCTGCAGGGGATGGACGGGCAGGACCGGGTGGTGTATGCGGGCACCTTTTCCCGCTCGCTGGCGCCGGGCATTCGGGCGGCCTACCTGGTGTTGCCACCCGCCCTGCTGGCCGCTTGGCAGTGCGCCTATGGCGGCTATGCCTGCACCATATGGCGGCCAGAACAGCACACCCTGGCCCGCTTTTTAAGCGAGGGGCATTTTGCCCGCAGGCAAAGCCGAATGCGCACGGCCTACCGTGCAAGGCGGGACGAGGTTTTGGCCATTATAGAAAAGGAACTGCCCCCCGCCGGCTATGAGCTGTTAAGCGTGCACACCGGCCTGTATTTTTTGCTGCGCCTGCCGGGGCAAAATGCGGAACAGCTTGCCCAAAGCGCCCGCAAAGCGGGTTTTGGCCTGCGCGCGCTTAGCAGCTATGGCGGGCCAGGCCGGGCCGAATTTGGCCTTTGGCAGGGCGGCAAAGATATTTTGCTGGTGGGTTATGGCGGCCTGCCCGAGGGGGAAGTGGCCATAGCCACCCGTGCGCTTTTGCGGGTAATACAGGTAAATTGCCGCCCATAAAGCGATTGCGTAAAGTATTAGAGTTTCCCAAAAAGCTGTGCAGCAGGTTTTTGTAAGAAACTCTTATGCGGCGCCTGATTATTCCCGTATTTATACCCTACAGTTTGTTCATTTGCTGTAGGAGATGCTATACCCTGGCCGCAAGTACCTTATGTTCTTTAAAATAGGAGATACCAGGCTATGGAATAAACCAAAATTGGAAGGGAGCTACACCATGCCAGCCAACTTTACCATCCGTTTTGCCACCGTAGACGATTGCCCCGCCATTTTGCACCTCATCACCCAACTTGCCATTTACGAAAAGATGGAAAATGAGGTGGTGGCAACCTTGGAGGATTTGAAATATAGCCTGTTCAAAAAGGCCCAGGCCGAAGCCCTTCTGGCTATTGAGGACGGAAAACCCGTGGGCTTTGCCCTGTTTTTCCACAATTACTCCACCTTTTTGGGCCGCGTGGGTCTGCACCTGGAGGATGTTTTTGTAGAGCCCCAGCACCGCGGCAAAGGCTATGGCAAGGCGCTTTTGGCAAAGTTGGCCGCACTGGCCGTACAGCGCGGCTGTGGCCGCTTTGAATGGGCCTGCCTGGATTGGAACGCCCCTTCTATCGCCTTTTACAAAAGCCTGGGCGCACAGCCTATGGCGGGCTGGACGACCTTTCGCCTCTGTGGCGGGGCGCTGGAGGAACTGGCGGCGGAAGGGGCCGGTTAAGAAAAACCGGTACAGTTTGTAGTAAGCTTAGCGATATGTCCAAACCGGCTTGTCCAAAGCCGGTTTGGACTTTTTTATGAAATTTTTTCCCTACACTCCCCAAAGGGGCAAAAGCGTGCTATACTGGCTGTGCCATTTATATGGCTCTTTTGGGGCAGGGGAACAGCGTCAAAAAATGACCTTTTCTTTATGGTATAAAGTGATATTGTAAAAATATAGCAAAAATGGCGCGCCTGTGGCGGCTGAACCGGCAGGGGCGCACAGCCGGTTTTGGGGAGATAGCTATGGAAAGTCAGTTTAACAAAATTATGGTGGTGGATGATACCCCCGCAAATTTAAAATTGTTAAAAGAGATGCTGCAGCGCATCGGTTTTACCGTGTCGGTGTTCCGCAGCGGGGCCGACGCCGTGGCCAGCTTACAGTACAGCCATCCCGATATCATACTGATGGATATCAATATGCCCGAGATGGATGGGTATGAAACCTGCCGAAGGGTGAAAGCGGTGGCGGGCTGTGAGGATATCCCCCTCCTCTTCATCAGCGCGCTTAGCGAGGTGGGGGATAAGGTAAAGGCCTTCCATAATGGGGGTGTGGACTATATTACAAAGCCTTTTGAGTTTGAGGAGGTAAAGGAACGCATCTACACCCATTTGAAGCTTAGCCGCCTGCAACAGGAGGTACAGCAGCTAAACCAAAAGCTAAAGGTGCAGGTGTCTGACCAGCTGGACGAAATAGAGCGAGCGAACCAAAACCTCCTTCTGGCCCAAAATGCCACCATTTTGGCCCTGGCAAAATTATCAGAATGCCGCGATACCGACACAGGCACCCACTTGGAGAGGGTGGGCTTTTTTTGCGAAAGCCTTGCAAGGCGGCTGGCGCGCTTGCCCCAGTTTGCAAAGGTGGACGAAGATTTTATTGCCACCATAAAAAATGTGGCCCCCTTGCACGATATTGGCAAAGTGGGCATTGAGGACCGCATTTTGTTAAAACCCGGCCCTTTGGAGCCAGAGGAATTTGAGGTGATGAAAACCCACACGGTTTTGGGGGCGCAAACGTTTTTGGCCGTAAAAAAGGCCATGCCTGACACCCCCTATGCCGAGATGGCCTATGATGTCATTTTGCATCACCATGAAAAGTATGATGGCTCTGGCTACCCCGAAAAGCTGGCCGGAGACGCCATCCCCTTAAGCGCCCAAATTATGGCGGTGGCGGATGTGTATGATGCGCTGCGCAGCGCCCGGCCCTACAAAAAACCCATGAGCCGTGAACAGGCGGCGCAGTTGATTGCAGAGGGCGAAGGCAGGCAGTTTTCCCCCGTGATGGTGACTGTGTTTTTACAATGTGAGCAAGAATTGCACGAGGCCTTTACCCGCTTGCAGGAATACTGAGGAGTGCCCATGAAATCTGTACGAACCAAATTTGTTGCCAACACGGTATTTATATTTTTTGCCGCCTTGGTGCTTATGTTTACGCTATTTGCCCTTTTGATGCACGCCTTTTTCCGCAATACGGTGAACAAGCTGGACCAAATGGAAAGCGAACTGGTGGCGGAGGATGTGGATATGCGGCTGGGGGAGTACCGCAGCATTACCGAGGGTTTGGCCCAGAACGCAAACCTTGTGGATATGCTTGTGAACTGCAAAACCCCCGAGGCTTTTAACAGAGACCACAACTTCCCCCTGATTGTGGAAAGCATGAACCGTGTGTACCGGGAAAACACCAGCCTGTGGGTGTTTAATGTGGCTTATGAATACCAGATTACGGGCGGGGAGGCCGGCGCAAAGGCGATAGGGCTTTCGGCCAAAGACCGGGAAAACCTGGAAATACTTGACAACATCATGGCCGATACCCTCTACACCCATTATACGATGGAAAACGGGCTAGCCATGTATAATGTGGTAAGCCCGGTGATGCAAGGGGGTAAACTGGTGGGCCTTGTGGGCACCAGTATAGACATGGAGGTGCTTTTGCAGCAGATGCAGGAGAAGGCCAGCCTGAATAATATGAGTACAAACTGCGCCGTTTTGGTGCCAAGCCTGGATGAAAGCCTTGCCATAACGGGCTATACCAAAGTTTTTTTGGGGGAAGGCGGAACCCTTACAACCGAAACTTTCCCGGCGGATTACCCCAGTACCGCTTTACAGGGCAGGCAAAAAGCGGCGGATGGAGAGCAAAGCGGGGAAAAATACCTGAGCCCCATAGGGGACACCGGATGGTATCTCACCCAGTTTGTCTCGGGCAACACCATCAACAGCGTTTTTATGCGGGACTATTTAAACTTTGGCCTGGTAATATTTTTGCTGTTCACGGTGGTGATACTGGCGCTGGTGGCCTTGATGGCTTTGCGCATCAGCCGCCCCATTCGCAATTTAGACGCCTTGGTTGCGGATATCCGTGGCGGGCGCCCTTACGAAAAGCTGAAGGGAAACAACGAAATTACGCGTGCGGCAGACAGCTTAATTGAACTTGTGAACGATAACCAGCAATTGCTGGAGGAAATTAAGAATCTGGCCGAAAAAATTGCCATTGGGGAGCTTTTCACCCGCTTCGATAGCGGGCGGGACGAATACACCCAGCACGCAATCAAAGCCTCACTCAACCAGATGCTGGATAGCATTGCCTATATTCTAAACAACCTGCCCCTGGGCGTGGCTGTGCTGGATGAGGATTACCGCCTGATTTATATGAACGAAGCCATAAGAAGCCTTTTAGAGGTAGAGCCCGATGTGGCAAGGCAGGGCCTGCCCCTAAGCCGGCTGCAGCAGGTGAACGAGCAAAGCCGCCAGGCCGTGGTACGCGGCATAGATGCCTGTAAGGCAAAGGGCAAAAATGTAAGCGAAAAGCTATTTTGGAAGCAGCGCCACCTCAGCCTGACCACCGTGCAGCTAGAGGCCTCGTACGGGGGTAATACAAAACAGGTTTTCTTACAGGTTTTCTTGAACCAGACGGACGTGATGGAAAAAATACAGGAGCAAGAGCAAATCTTCGCCTATTTTGAGCACCTCTCCCTTGTGAAAAAAGAGGCGCTGGACAGGCTTTCCAAGGGGGATTTTGACCACGCTATTTTAGAGATTGGGCAGCGGCCCTCGGCCCCTTACCTGCAAAACATTTACGATGACCAGCTGGATATGAAGCAGGCATTCCGCGAGACGGTGGAAAACATTGAGGAAATTATTGGTCATATGCAAAAAGCCACCACCGCTTTTGCTAAGGGGAACCTGCACGCGATGATTAATGCGCTGAATGCAAAAGGCCAATACGGCAACCTGGTAAAAACCGCCAACAATGCCTTCCATGTAATTTTGAGTTATTTCCAGTCCATCCCCGTACCCATCCGCATTATAGGGCAGGATTACCGTGTGGTATTTTCAAACCAGGCCAGCGCCGTATTCAGCCCTGCCGAGAAGAACTGCTGCTACCACTGGTTCGAAGAGGACGAACCCTGCCTTTCCTGCCCCTATAACTCAAAAACACAGAAACTGACCATACGGGAACTGACGTTGGAACAAGATGGAAAGCGCAGCTACTGGCGTGTGTACCGTAACCCTTTGCTGGACGAAAACGGTGAAATTGTAAGTATGCTGGAGATACTGTTTGACGAGACAGAAGTGGTGGAACTAAAAAAGGCCGCCGATAGCGCCAACATGGCCAAAAGCACCTTTCTTGCGAACATGAGCCATGAAATACGTACCCCGATGAACGCCATTTTGGGTTATTCCCAGCTTTTAGAGATGAGCCGCGACCTGCGGGCGGAAGACCGCAGCCATGTGGAGACGATTAAGCGCAGCGGCGGGCATTTGCTGGGGCTTATCAACGATATACTGGAGCTTTCCAAAATAGAGGCGGGCAAGATACAGCTAAACCCTGAACCCTTCGATTTGGCCGCTCTTTTACAGGACGTAAAAAGTATATTCCGCCCCCAGATGGAGGCGAAAAACCTGTTATTCACCGTTCAGATTCCGGCGTTACCTTACAATTTGCTGGGGGATATGGGGAAGATACGCCAAATTTTGATAAACCTGGTGAGTAACGCCATGAAGTTTACCCAGCAGGGGGAAATTGTACTAAAGCTGGAGAGTGAGGAAAAAAAGGAAGGGCGGATATACCTGCGCCTGGACGTGATCGACAACGGCAGCGGCATTGCCGTGGAGGAACGGGGCAAGGTTTTTGCCGCCTTTGAGCAGACGCAGTCTGGCTTGCAGGCGGGCGGGGGAACCGGGCTGGGCATGGCCATCAGCCGCAATTTTGCCCGGATGATGAAGGGTGATTTGGTGCTTTTGGAATCCTGCCTTGGGCGGGGGACGACCTTCCGCCTGACGCTGGAACTGGAAAAGAGCCGGGAGGGCCTAAAACAGGCGCTGGATACGGGAATCTATGGCAATATAAAGGGGCTGAGAGAACCCAAAACCGTGCTGGTGGCGGAGGCCACCGAGGACAACCGCGCCCTGCTGCAAAAAATACTGCAAAAACTTGGGTTTAAGGTACTTTGCGCACAGGATAACCAAACCGCCTTAGAGTTGTGGCGGCAACACGCGCCCCAGCTTTTAACCACAGATCTTTCGGACGAGGGACTAGAAGGCCTGGAATTGATTAGGCGGATACGAAGCGAGGAGGGTGAGGGGCATACCCCCATTTTGGTATTGACGGCCAACGCCATGCAGCAGGATAAAGAGGACGCCTTGTGTACCGGGGCCGACCTGTTTTTAACAAAACCCCTGGTGGTGGAAACGCTGGCGCACGCAATAGAAAAATTGACCGGCGCAGAGTATATTTTTGGCGAGGAAACCGAGGACGCCGCCCCTTTGCCAAAGGATATGCCGAGTGATGAACGCCTGGAGGAGGGGGCCCGCCAGGAGGTGCTGCAAGCCGTATTGCAAGGAGATTTTGACGCGGTTTTGCAAATAGCGCAGTTGGCCAAAGGTAGCTGCCCACACCTGGCCCAAAGGCTAACCGAATTGGCCGATGATTTTGACAAAGACGCCATCATAGCCCTGCTGAATCAAGCTGCACAGTAAGAACCTCTATTTGTAAACCACCGCAGGCCCATAAGGAGGATAAAAATGAATTTGGATATCAAGGGAACACAGTCGGAAAAAAATGTGCTGGAGGCTTTTTCCTGCGAGTCTCAGGCCCGGAACCGCTATACCTATTTTGCAAAGCAAGCCAAAAATGAGGGCGATGACAAGGTGGCAGAACTGTTTGAGGCCATGGCGGATAACGAGCGGGAACATGCCAAAGTTTGGTACAAGGTGCTGCATGGGGGCCTTGCGGACACCCTGAGCAACATGGAGGATGCCGCCAAGCGTGAGCATGACGAGTGGGGGGAGATGTACCCCCAATTTGCCCAAACCGCCCGTGAAGAGGGCTTTGAACTGCTTGCCATTATGTTTGAAAACATTGCGGCAATTGAAAAAAACCACGAGGCCATATTTTTGGAGATGCTGGCCGAAAAAAACCAGGCGGAGCCACGGCCCAGCCAATTTGCAGGGCAATACCGCTGCAGCAGCTGCGGGTATGTGGCGCAAGATAACATAGAAGCCTGCCCGGTGTGTGGGCAAAGCGGTACATTTGGGCGTATCGACGCCTAGTGGGTTTTTACTTGTTTTTGTTTCACTTATGCTTTTTGGATAAAAGGCAGGTTTACTTTTTATCCTTTTTTTGGCCCAGTAGCCTTTGCAGATAGGCACTTTGCAAGAGAGTACGCATGGCGGCGCTTGGAGGATTGGGAGCGGGCCGCACCCAGCCGTATACCCCAAAAAAGGCGTGCGCGTTTTTTGAATAGGTGAAGTAGACCGCCCAAAAAGTGTGTAGGATAAGGGCGGGCCAGGGCGGGGTGAGGTAGACGGGGTATATAAGCAGCAGTACTATAGAGACGGCCCCGTTTAGCAGGTAGCTGGCAAAAAGCAGGTGGTAAAATTTGGGGCTTGCCGTAGCGGCCAGCCAAAATAGCGCCAGCAGAAGCGCGGTAAATAGTAAATGGTAAATAAGCAGGTAAATAGAGGAGGCAAAGACCTGTTGCAAACCGAGAAGCGCGCTGAGGATAAGGGAGATTTGAAAGAGGGTGACGTATTTTGGGCGTTTGGAAGCACCGGGCAGCGGCGGGCCTAAAGGGAGTTTTGCTCTGCGCCAAAACCGCAGCCAGGCGTAGAGGGCAAACCCGCAAAAACAAAGGTTGAGCCCCGCAAATACACTGGCACCCGTACTGTTTAAAAGGCCCCGCAGGCTGGGGGCGGGGCTAATAAAACGGATGCTTTGCATGGCTTTTTGCACCAGGTTTTGTTGCCAAACGGTTTGCGCGGGGGTATCGCCCTTATAAAACACGCTAAAATGAAACAATTGGCCGCCATAATAGGTGAAATAATGCTGCTGAAAGTAGGATTCATGGACGCAATCGATTAAAACATACATAATAGTATCGTTATAGAAAGAGGAGGCCGTGGCCGTTCTGCCAATTTGGCCCAAATAGGAAAATTTCTCCATAAAATAATTTTCGGCCTCGCTGGGCGTAAGGCGCCCAGCCTGATAGTCCGCCAGCAAACTGGCCTGCCCGCCCAGTAAGGCATTGCCGGTTTTGGAATAAGGAGGGGGCTGCACCTCTAGAAAAATATCGATTTCAAAATTTTCGGCAGCGGCGTAGAGGTAACCGTTTTCCATACGCATTTTACCGGCGGCCTCGGCATAGGCCTGGGCCTCGTAGCCACTGGGGGTAAAATGGTAGTAAGCGCCGCCCCGTGTAAGGACGTTAAAGCTTGTGTCCAGCTGAATGGTGAGCGATAACTCCGGCAGGGTATAGCTTTGGGTATTTTGGGCGGCGGCCAAAGGTAGGGGGAAAAGGAGAAGGAAAATGCCCAAGGCCACTGGTAGGACACATAAGGGATAAAACAAGGGCTGCAGTTGGGCCCTGTGTTTTTGCTGATGCAAGGCCGGCCTCCTTTTTACGGTTCGGTGTAATTTTTTTGTTTCTGCAGGTCTCCCTTAGGTGGATGGGCGGGAAACGCTGGCTTTTTCGCCAAACAAAAAGAGGCCGCGCCTACGGGCAACATCTGCTGCACGGGAGGATGGCCTCTATTACAGTTTCTCAAAAGGTTGCGCAGCAAGCTTTTGCTAGAAACTGTTATG
>CAZKBM010000004.1:0-85405 GCA_964550985.1 uncultured Oscillospiraceae bacterium | reverse complement strand
CCTACAACCGCTTCGGGCAGGCAAAATATGCTTATCGTCAGCATCACAGCAAAGGGGCTTTCCCTTTTGGCCTTGTCGATTTTATCTGACCAACGCAAGGGGGGCACTCCCTTACGCACCTTCGCCTTGACAGCCGCCCCCTGGCATGTTTACAATTAAGTTTAATGCCTTTGCCAAAACAGCAGGTAGCTGTGCAGCAAAGTATCCCGGCAAAGCCGTATGTGGCAAGGGAATATATTGCGGGTTGCCGCAAGTTTTGGGGCTGGCCGCCGCTTGGCTTGCCTGGTTTTTGTAGCTTTGGCAAGGTAAAAGAGAAAGTAACGCGGCTAAACCCCGCGCAAATAGAGGAGACGCCCATGCAAAACACCGAAAAGACCATGGATGCCATTGTAGCCCTTTGCCATAACCGCGGCTTTATTTTTGCCGGTAGCGATATTTACGGCGGGCTGGCCAATAGCTGGGATTATGGCCCCTTGGGGGTAGAGTTTAAAAACAATGTAAAACGCGCCTGGTGGAAGAAGTTTGTGCAGGAGAGCCCCACTAACGTTGGGTTGGATAGCGCCATTTTGATGAACCCGGAGGTTTGGATGGCCACAGGCCACGTAGGCGGTTTTTCAGACCCACTGATGGAT
This sequence comes from uncultured Oscillospiraceae bacterium, assembly GCA_964550985.1. Taxonomy (GTDB): domain Bacteria; phylum Bacillota; class Clostridia; order Oscillospirales; family Ruminococcaceae; genus JAAYCI01. The sequence continues at coordinate 84,773 of CAZKBM010000004.1, read as the reverse complement.
TGCCGCGCCTGTAAAAGCCGCTTTAGGGCCGACCAACTGATTGAGGGCGCCGGCGCTTCGGTTGCGGGGATGAGCGATGAGGATATGGCCGCTTATATCCGGGAACAAGAGATTGCCTGCCCCAGTTGCGGTGCGCAGGATTACACCGATATCCGCAAGTTTAACTTGATGTTCAAAACGTTTATCGGCGTGACGGAGGAATCTAAAAATGAGGTGTATCTGCGGCCCGAAACCGCGCAGGGCATTTTTGTGAACTTCCAAAACGTGCAGCGCTCTACCCGCCGTAAAATTCCCTTTGGGGTGTGCCAGGTGGGCAAGGCCTTCCGCAACGAGATTACCCCTGGCAATTTCATCTTCCGCTTGCGGGAGTTTGAACAGATGGAGTGTGAATTTTTTTGTAAGCCCGGTACAGACCTTGAATGGTTTGGTTACTGGAAAGAGTTTTGCAAAAACTGGCTGGCTGGGCTGGGCCTGGCCGCAGAAAACCTGCGCCTGCGCGACCATGAGGCAAAGGAACTGGCTTTTTATTCCAATGCTACCACCGATATAGAATATCTTTTCCCCTTTGGCTGGGGGGAGCTGTGGGGCATTGCCGACCGTACCGACTATGACCTAAAACGCCACAACGAACACAGCGGCAAAACCCAGGAATATTTTGATCCCGAGACAAACGAGCACTATATCCCCTATGTGATTGAGCCCTCGCTTGGGGCCGACCGGGTGGCCCTGGCCTTTTTGGTGGACGCCTACGACGAGGAAATTTTGACCGATGACAAGGGCAAAGAGGATAAGCGCGTGGTGCTGCGCCTGCACCCGGCGCTGGCCCCCTACAAAGCCGCGGTGTTGCCACTCTCCAAAAAATTGGGGCCCGCCGCACTGAAACTGCACCAAAAACTGGCCGGGCGTTTTATGGTGGATTATGATGAGACGGGCTCGATAGGCAAGCGCTACCGCCGCCAGGACGAAATTGGCACCCCGTTCTGCATCACCTATGACTTTGATTCGGAAACCGACCACGCCGTTACCATCCGCTACCGAGACAGCATGGAGCAGGTGCGCATTCCCATAGAGGAAGTGCCAAGCTGGCTGGAGGAGCAAGTGGCCTACTAGTTTTTAGGCCAAGTTCAGCTCATACTGCAAGCGCCCCCGGTTTAGGGGGCGCTTGTTTATTGGCTTGGCTCTATAGGGCCTATAGCGCTCCCTAGAGCAGATTAACAAAACATAGATATAGCGAACGCAGGCAGAAACGGTGCAGGGCAAGGCGGAGGATTGAGCAATACTGTATGTATTGCGATTGACGACAACGCAGCCATTCGCCGTTTCTGCCAAGAGCAGCATAACTCATGTTGTGTTAATTTGCTCTAAGGCCCTTGCAGGGCGGGGCTTTGTGGTTTGCCCATGGGGGAACTAGAACAGCCATAGAACCTGGCCAAGGCTGTAGTTTACACCCCGCCTGCTTTTGGGTATAATAAAAGGAATATTTTGCATAACCCGACATGAAAAAACAGGTGTCCGCCGGGGATGATGTACCATACAGAAAGGAAGTACCACTTGATGGATAAGTTACTGCATGTGATTGAAAACAACGCGCGGCTAAGCCTGGAGGAGATGGCCGCCATGGTGGGGGAGGCCCCTGAGGCGGTGGCCGCCCGGCTGGATGAATACAAGCGGCAGGGGGTTATTCGCGGCAGCCGTACCTTGGTGGATTGGGCCCGCGTGGGTGGAGGCGGCGTACACGCTATGATTGAAGTACATGTCACCCCAGAAAAGGATTACGGTTTTGATGAGATTGCCGAGAAAATATCCCAGCTGGAGGAGGTGTCCTCGGTGATGCTGATGAGCGGCGGTTACGACCTTGGGCTGGATGTAAAGGGCGCCAGCTTTGAGGAGGTGGCCCGTTTTGTCACCCGGCGGCTGGCCCCGCTTTCGGGGGTGCTTTCTACCGTTACGCACTTTGTTTTGCGCACCTACAAAAAAGATGGTGCGCTGTATAGTTTTGAACCACGGGATGAGAGGGAGCGGGTGGATATTTGATGGATTATGAAAACCTGATTGCACACAATGCCAAGCAGATGCGCCCCTCAGGCATCCGCAAGTTTTTTGATATCGCCGCAGAGATGAAGGACTGCATCACCCTGGGTGTGGGGGAACCCGATTTCAAAACCCCCTGGGTGATTCGCAGCGCGGGCATTGAAAGCCTGAACCAGGGGCACACGTTCTATACTTCCAACACCGGCATGATGGAATTGCGCCAAGAAATTGCCCAGTATTTGGAGCGGCGGTTTTCCCTCTCCTACCAGCCGGATACCCAGGTGCTGGTTACGGTGGGCGGCAGCGAGGCCATTGACCTATGCATCCGGGCGCTGGTGAACCCCGGTGACGAGGTGATTATCCCCGAGCCAAGCTTTGTGTGCTACCATCCCATCACCACTCTGACGGGCGGCGTGCCGGTGCCCATCCCCTTAAAAAATGAGAACAAATTTCGCCTGACGGCCGAGGAACTGAAAAAAGCCATCACCTCCAAAACCAAGCTGCTGGTTTTTCCCTTCCCCTCAAACCCCACAGGGGCCGTGATGCGAAAAGAGGACGTGCAGGCCATTGCCGAGGTGCTACGCGGCACGGACATCACCGTTTTAAGCGATGAAATTTATGCCGAACTGACCTATGGAAGTGAAAAACACATCAGTATTGCGCAGATGCCCGGCATGTACGAGCGCACGGTGGTGGTGAACGGCTTTTCCAAAAGTTATGCCATGACGGGCTGGCGGCTGGGCTACGCCTGCGGCCCGGCCCGGCTGATATCGGTTATGAACACCGTGCACCAGGCGGCCATTATGTGCGCGCCCACCACCAGCCAGTACGCCGCCATTGTGGCCCTGCGCGAGGGCGACAGTGAAATTGCCAGGATGCGCGACGAATACGACATGCGCCGCCGCTTTTTGATGCGGCGGTTTGAGGAGCTGGGCCTGCCCTGTTTTGAGCCCGAGGGCGCGTTTTATGTCTTTCCCGATATCCGCAGTACGGGGCTTTCCAGCGCCGAGTTTTGTGAGCGGCTTTTGATGGAATACAAGGTGGCCGTAGTGCCCGGAACCGCTTTTGGGGATTCGGGCGAGGGTTTTTTGCGCATCAGCTACGCCTACGCGCTGGACCACCTTGCCGAGGCGCTGCGCCGTATGGACCGTATGCTAAAGGCCCTGCGTGAGGAAAGAGGCGTGCGATGAGCCGGGAGGTGTTTGTAGAGGCGGCCCCCCCGGCAGGCAGTGCCGCCGCGGCCGAGGCAGTGGAGCGGTTGCTGCAAAAGCTGCCGTCCCAAAGTTTGCCTGCGCCGGGTATGCGGGTGCTGCTAAAACCAAACTTGCTGGCGGGCCACCCGCCAGAAAAGGCCGTTAGCACCCACCCGGACGTTGTGCGCGGGGTTATTTTGGCCCTGCAAAAGCGTGGGGTACATAAGATAACGCTGGCGGATTCCCCCGGGGGGCCCTATACCCCCAGCCTTATGGCGGGGGTTTACAAAACCAGCGGCCTGGCCGCCGTATGCGCCGAAACCGGCGTAGAATTGTACACAGCCTGTAAAAGCCGCGCCGTGCCCTGCGAGGGTAAGCTGGTGCGCCGTTTTGAACTGATAGAGCCCGTGCTGGAGGCGGATTATATCATCAACCTGCCAAAGCTGAAAACCCATGTGCTTACCGGGATGAGCGGTGCGGTAAAAAACCTGTTTGGCTGTGTGCCGGGGCTGCAAAAGGCCGAGTTTCATATGCGCTTTCCCGAAAAAGAGGCTTTTGGGCAGATGCTGGTGGACCTTTGCGAACAGGTAAAACCCGGCCTGCACCTGGTGGATGGCATTTTGGGCATGGAGGGGGATGGCCCGGCGGGCGGTACGGTGCGTAAAGCAGGGCTGCTGCTTGCCAGCGAAGACCCCTATTCGCTGGACCTGGCCCTTTGCCGCTATATGGGTATGGCCCCCGCCGGGGTGCCCACCCTTGCCGCTGCCCTGCAAAACGGGCTGTGCGCCGAGGTGTTTGACGAGGCGCTTTTGGTGGGGGAAGAGGCTGCGCGCCGCCCCCTGGCGGGCTTTGTGTTGCCTGCCAGCCATACGGGCGGGGTAGATTTTAGCGATAAACTGCCAAGGTTTATGCGCGGCGCGGCGCCGTTTTTTAGGCGTCTGCTGGCCCCAAGGCCGGTGGTACGCAAAAAAGCCTGTATCGGCTGTGGTAAATGTGCGGGCATCTGCCCCAAAAAGGTGATTGTGATGGAAGGCGCCAAGGCGCATATTCAGCCCGAGCACTGCATACGCTGCTTTTGTTGCCATGAGATGTGCCCGGTCAAGGCCATCCGCGTACATAAAATGCCACTGTTCCGCCTGTAGGTACAGGGCAAATACACCCAGCAAGGAAGCGATGCCATGAGAGCTGCCCAGCTAAAAAAAGTGGTGGTAAAAGCCCCGGTTAAGCTAAACCTGGCCCTGGATATTTTGGGGCTGAACAGCAGGGGATACCACGAAGTGGATATGATTATGCAGGCCATAGGCCTGTATGAAACGGTGGAGGTGACAAAGAGCCAGGGTTACTCTTTGCGCTGCCCCGGCAGCCGTGTGCCTGCGGATGGCAGCAACACCGCCACCAAGGTGGCCGAGGCCTTTTTTTACGAGACGGGGCTTTTGGCCGGGGCGGATATCACCTTGCACAAAAAGGCCCCCACCCGCGCAGGGATGGGGGGCGGAAGCGCCGATGCCGCCGGTGTTCTTGTGGCGCTAAACCACCTGTATGGGGCGGGGCTTAGCCTTGCCGAGATGCAAAAAATTGGGCTGGTGGCCGGGGCCGATGTGCCCTTTGCCCTATTGGGGGGCACGGCCCGCGCCCAGGGCATTGGCGAAAGGGTGGAGCCCTTGCCCCCCCTACCGCCCTGTTGGTTTGCCATTGCCATGCCCAGCGAGGGGGTATCTACCCCGCAGGCCTACCGCCACTATGATGAACTTGGCAGCCCCCTGCGCCCGAACATGCCGACCGCGTTGGCCGCGCTGGCCGGGGGCAAACTTAGCGCCTTTGCAAGCGAGATGCAAAATGTGCTGGAACATGCAAACGGCGGTGCCATAACCCGGCAGATACGCGAACTGCTGGGCGCCGAAGGGGCCCTTGGCACCATGATGACCGGCAGTGGCGCGGCGGTTTTTGGCCTGTTTTTGGAAGAGGGAGACGCCTTGCAGGCCGCCGAAAAACTGAAAGGCCTGGTTCCCGAAGTATTTGTGGCGTCCCCGGTGCAAAGCGGGCCCGTACTGGTAGAAAAGGCGGCCACGGCGGCTGACTAAAAAGCAGGGCCCGATACAAGTTTGCCTATCAATCAGAAAAGAAGTTTAAGGCTCGCCGGCAACAATCGGGTCGCTGCGGCGGCGGCGGTTCAGTTTGCCGCGTTTTTCCATCTTATTTTGGTACATCCGCTCATCGGCCTGTTTTACCAGGGTATCCAAGTTGCCCAGCTGCAGGGCAAAGGCCACAATGCCATAACTGAAAGAGATGGTGTAGGGCCGGTTTCCCTTGGCGTTTTCGGCCTCTAAATTGCGCTGCACAAGCTGTATGACGCTTTCGGTCTCGGATTCTGTGCGGTGAAAAAGTAGTAGGAACTCGTCGCCTCCCCAGCGGCAAATCATCTCATCGGGCGCCATGCTGTTTTTTATAAAACCAACCACATCTTTTAATAAAGCATCCCCGGCGGTGTGGCCAAAATGGTCATTCGTGTATTTTAGGCCGTCCAGGTCAATAAAGCATAGGCTGCACGGGCCTTGCCCGTTTTGCAGCTGTTCTTCCAGCAGGCGGCCTCCCCATTCGCGGTTGTGTACTCCGGTCATGCTATCGGTAGAGGCGTAGTACTGCAATTGCCGCTCGTTTTCAATGCGGTCGGTAATATCGGTGGAGGTTTGTACGTGCACATATTTACCGTCCACCCAGCGCACAATATTGTCTTTCGATAAGAAGGTGCGCCCCAGCGTTTCCACCTTTTGCTCCCATACCACCGCGTCTGAGCGGGAATTTCCGGCCATAATTTCCATACCATAGGCCGGGCAGGCGGCGCAGGGCTGGTTTTGCCCGGGATGCCAAACATCGTAGCATTTTTTACCCAGCAAGTCCTCAGCCTCCCGGCCAAAAAGCGTGGCCATGGTTCTATTTACATATAGCAGGGTAAAATCTTCCAGGCTGCTGGCATACACAACTTCATCGGAATTATCCATCAGCAGGCGCAATACGTCAAAACTGTACATGCTGCCTTGCTCAGCGCTGCGGCGCTTGATTAAGGTGCCCAGTAGGGCGGCCACACTTTTTAAAAACAGAATCTCCTTTGTGCTCCAGCTTCGGGTTTTTACACAGTCATCAAAGCCCACAAAGCCCAGGGGTTTTTCCCGTGCAAAAATGGGCAGTATAGCGAGTGCCGCTATGTCTTGCTCCAGCAGAATTTTTTTGTCGTCTCCCGCAAGTTCGTTTACATCCTCCACAATCATCATGCCCGCCTGAATGATGGTATCGTAGGAATACTCTTCCTTGCGCAGGTTTTGTAAGTTTGGCATGGCGGCCATAATGCCGTCGGCACACCATTCGTAGGTGTTGCGGGTGGTGTGCTCGTCTATATCTTCAAACACATAGGCGCGGCTGACATCCATGTAACTGCCCGCAAGTTCCATCACCGTTTGAATGGCCCGCTCAGCGCTACCAGCCAGCAAGGTGGCGTTTAACAGCCCCAGCATCTGCTCGCTGGCCCCTTCGCTCAGGGCCTCACGGGTGTCTCCATGAAGGTTCAGGTATAGCACAAAATAACCGGGGGCGCCTTCCTCGGGTATCAGGTTGCCCGTAAGGTAGGTGGGTAAAATCATGTAGTCCTGGGTGATGACCTCGCTGCGGTAAAGGTCTACATAGCCCGCATGCACCAGCATCTGCCGTACCGCGTAGTACGTTTCCTCGTGGCGGAACTTCAAAAAATCCCGCAGGTTTCCGTACACGGGCTTTTGTGCGCCCCCTTGGGATGACCAAGCGGGCAGAAACAACATTTCGGCCTGTGTGTTGCAGTAGATAACCGGTAGTTCATCTGTGTTTTGGCACACAAGAACCGGTGTTTGCAGTGTTCCATATAATTTATGAAAAACGGAAAGTTCCACAGAAATCCCCCTTGCCCTATTTCCTTGGCATATGGTTGCCAAAGCCCTGCTGCAAGCCCCAACCCAGGGGTGCAGTCAATAAATGGCGGGCACAAGCCGCCGTATATTTTTGCATGTTATATAACTTATCATTATAGCGGCAAAAGAGGCGGGTGTCAAAATAAAAATATTTTTTGGTTTTTTTCTCATTTAATTATACCTATGCCTGTTACCGGCTGGGTAGAGAAAGCGGGCACGGCCCGCCGCCTTTTGGTGCTTTTTCGCTATACAGCGGCCATGGCAAGGCGTATGATGGAAACATTAAAAGCACGCCTACAGCATTTGTGAAAATGTTGTAGGTTTACTAGAAAGGGGAGAACGAGATGAAAGAAAGCAAAAACCTGACGGCAGAAAAAAAAGAGGGTCTGCTGACCCTTTTAAAAACACGCTTTGAGGCAAACCCTGCCCGGCATAGGGAGGTGCAGTGGCAGCCGGTGCTGGCTAAATTAGAGGCGAACCCCGAAAAATTAGGGGCGCTGAGCCGGATGGAGGAAACGGGAGGGGAGCCGGACGTGATTGGGTATGATAGCGCGGCGGACGTCTACCTGTTTTGTGACTGCGCCCCCGAAAGCCCGGAAGGGCGTAGGAACCTGTGCTTTGATGAAGCGGCGCTTGCCGCCAGAAAAAAGAATAAGCCGCAAGGCAGCGCCATGGCCCTTGCGGCGGATATGGGGATAGAACTGCTAAGCGAAGCCGAATACTATGCCCTACAGGAGCTGGGGGCGTTTGATACCAAAACCAGCAGCTGGGTTGCCACACCCCCCGAGGTGCGAACACTGGGGGGCGCGCTGTTTTGTGATAGGCGCTACAACAAGGTGTTTACCTACCACAACGGGGCGGATTCCTACTATGGTGTGCGGGGCTTTCGCGGTGTGCTTAGGGTGTAAGGCGCATCTTACCCGCCCTGTTCGGCCCGCCGGGATGCACCAAACGCTGGAAGGGATTCATGGCCGCCCAGCGGCAGCTTTTAAGCCTTGCCGTTTGCGCCACAGGTGCGAATCCAGCCCTTTACCACCTCTTTGATTTTGGGGCGCACGGCGCGCATGATATCTAAGGTGTAGGGGTTTTCCTCGGCTTTTTCCAGCTCTTTACGCAGGCTATTCATGTAGGTGCAGTGGATGATGGTACCCACATTGATTTTGTTGATGCCAAGGCCGATGGCTTTTTTTACGTCCTCGGCCGGTATGCCGGTGCCGCCGTGCAAAACCAGGGGGGTATCTATGGCCTTGTTCACCTCGCTAAGGCGGGTGAAGTTGATTTCTGGCTTCCCCTCGTAAAAACCGTGGGCCGTGCCAATGCCTATGGCCAAAGAGTCGATGCCGGTGGCCTCCACCAGGGCCTTTGCGTCGGCCACCTGCACCAAAAAGTCCTGCCCGCCGTAGCCGCCCTCATAGCCGCGGCCCTTAATGCGGCCAATTTCGGCCTCCACATGGGGTTTTAGGGGGCTGTTTTGGGCATATCTTACCACGTCTTTTGTCTGTGTAATATTTTCCTCCAGGCTCTCGGCCGAGGCATCAATCATCACCGAGGGGTAGCGTGCCTCTATGGCCGCTTTGCAAAGCGCCACGCTGGAGGAATGGTCCAGATGGTGGATGAGGGGGGTAGTGGCTTTTTCCATGGCGGCATAGGCCCAGGCGCCCGTTAGGCCAACGCCTATCTCCTCTACCACCATCTGGTGCGAGGCAATCATCACGGGGGCCTCCTCCTCGGCGGCGGCTTCGGCAATGGCCAAAAAATCCCAGATATCGGAATAATTAAAGGACGGTACGGCGTAGCCGCCCCTGTCGGCTTTTTTCAGCATCTCCCGCAGGGTATCGCCATGAATTGTATTTTGTAACATCGTATTTTTCCTCTTTCTCTCAGTGGTGTGGTGCCTATACGGTTTGGTTCTTTTACACAGTGGCAAGGGTTTTCCAGCCGGGGCAGCGGGTATCTAAGAATGCAAAAACCGCCTGTGCGTTTGGTATGCCAGCGGTGGCCCCCACGCTTTGTACCCCAAAGGCCGATACCGCCGAAGCAAAACGGGTGCAGGGGCCAAGGCCCCAGCCCTGCGCAAGGCCCGCCAAAAGCCCGGCGGCAAAACAGTCTCCCGCGCCTGTGGTATCCACAGCGGGTACTGCGAAGGCGGGGAAGAAGAAGGGCTGCGTGCCGTCGTCGGCATATCCGCCCTGCTTGCCAAGCTTAACGATTACATTTTTTGCGCCCATCTGGCGCAATTTTTTTGCAATAGCGGCCACATCCTGCAGCCCGGCAATCTCCTTGGCTTCATTATAGCTGGGGAAGAAGTAGTCCACATAGGGCAAAACCTTTTGGATGCAGTCCCAGTTTCCGGCGGTGTTCCAAGTTACGTCCATGGCTGTGGTTTTGCCGTTTTCTTTGGCGTATTTCATCAGCTGCATGGCGCTGGTTTCATCAAAACCGCGCATTTGGTAAAAACCGCCCAGGTGCACCAGCTTTGCTTTTTGCACCTCTTCCGGGGCAATGTGCTGAAACGAGAAGGAATCGCAGGCGCCGGGGAGGTAATAAAACACCCTGTCGCTTTTTTGGTTGATGACCACAACCGCCACGGTGGTGGGGGCCTGGGGGTGGGTGCAAATGCCGCCTACCGGAATGCCCAGCTCCGAAATAGAACGTAAAAGGAAATCGCCAAACACGTCTTTGCCCACCATGCTGATAAGCCCCGGCTGGAAGCCAAGCTTTTGCAGCGCGATGGAGGTGTTGAGGCAATCCCCCCCGCAGCTCAGTTTTACCCCTTCAATCCGGGTGGTGTCCACGGTAAAATCCAGCTTGTCCACCGGCCACAGCAGCACATCCGCGGCAATTTGCCCAACGCACAGGATATCCAAACAGCCCTCTCCTTTACGCAAATTCACTCTCGCCTACATCTATCAGTACCTTCATACAGCTTCCGGGGTTTTGGGCAATGTAGGCATAGGCCTTGTCCAGTTCCTTTAATGGAAAGTGGGCGCTCATCAAGGGGGCCAGTTGCAGCCTGCCCTCCTCCACCATCTGCACAGCCTTTTGGTAGTCCTCCTCCAGGTACATCAGCACCCCTTTTAACTGCAATTCTTTTTCCTGCACATTCAGCATATCGGCGCGGGGCGGGGCAGAGTAGATGCCCACAATGATGATTTCGCTGCCCTTGCGCGAATGGGCGATGGCCTGGCCAAGGGTGGTTTCGGAGCCCACACACTCCAGGATAGCGTCGGGGCCTTCGGCGCCAAACACCGCCTTTATAGCCGTTTTGGCGTCCTCGGTTTTTGTGTTGATGACGGCGTCTATGCCGCAGGTTTTGGCAAGTAGCAGCTTGCCGTCCTCTATATCGGTAAGGGCCACAAGACCCGCCCCCATGGCTTTTGCCGTTTGGGCAGTAAGGTTGCCAATGGTGCCCCCGCCCAGCACCAGTATCTTTTTGCCCTGTACCCCGCCTGCAATGGCGCCAAGGTTTGCCACAGCCACGGCCACGGGCTCTATCATGGCGGCCTCGTCAAAGCTTGTTTTTTGGCTCAGGGGGTACAAAAGTTTTGCGGGTACGGTAAGGTATTCCTGCGCCGCGCCGGGCGTTTGGCAGCCAATTACCTTCAGGTTTTGGCATACGTTGGGTTTGCCATTTTGGCAGTAATAGCAGCTGCCGCACTGGTGTTGGGGCCGCACCGTCACCCTTTGGCCTTTTGTAAAGCCGCTTACCCCTGTGCCAAGCTCCTGTACTATGGCCGAAAACTCATGCCCCTGCACAATGGGGGGGAAAACGGTGGGGTGTTTGCCGTAATAGGCGTGGATGTCTGAGCCGCAGATGCCCATGCGGATGATTTTTAACAGCACTTCGCCCTTGGCGGGTTTTGGGCTTGCCTCTTGGGTATAGGCAATGTTTTGTGCGTCGGTTAAGGTGGCAACCAACATGGCGGTTCTCCTTCTTTTCTGGCGGGGCAGTAATTTGCGGGCGCGGGGTTTTGCATTAAATTTAGTATAAACAGGCAACACACAATTTGTCAAGTTAATTAACTAATAAACTTAATTGACTTTTATATCTGCCGGGATGTATGATAGAGAGAAGGGAAAACCCTGCAAATACCAGGGTATACAGAGAATTGGTAACAGAAAGGGCGAATTGCTATGGGAAAATATGTGAAAAATTTTGATATTGACTTTGGCCTAGCGGGTAAAACGGCTGTGATGTGTGGCGGCGCAAGCGGAATTGGCTACGAAAGCGCAAGGCTATTCCACCAAAAGGGCGCACGTGTTATAATTTGGGATATCAATGAAAATGTGGCGGAAATTGCCGGCGGCATTGCGCCCACGGTTTTGGGTATTCAGGTGGATGTGCGCAGCATTGCCAGTTTGGAGGCCGCCCTTGCCAGAACAGGACAGGTGGATGTTTTGTGTAACCTGGCCGCCATTGCCAAAAGCCTGCCCGCTGAGGACATGACCCCCGAGATGTGGGACGAACACATCTCTATAAACCTAACGGGCTTGTTTAGGACATGCCAGGTGGTGGGGCGGCAGATGATAGCTGGCGGCAGGGGCGGCAAAATACTAAACATGGCCTCGCAGGCGGCGGTGGCTGCACTGTTTGGGCATGTGGCCTATGCTACCACCAAGGCGGGTATTTTGGCCATTACCCGGCAACTGGCCTTTGAATGGGGCAGGTACGATATCAACGTAAACGCGGTTTCGCCAACGGTAATCAACACGCCGATGTCTGATTTGGAGACGGGCTGGTGGGCCGGTGAGCGCGGGCAGAAGCATTTGGAGGGGATACCCAGCGGCCGCTTTGGCGAGCCGGAGGAAGTGGCGGCCTGCCTTGCATACCTGGCAAGCGACGCCGCCAACCTGATAAATGGGGCCAATATTATGATGGATGGCGGTTATACCATTGCATAACCGCAGGGCGCTGCATTTTTTGTTAACAAGGGTAGGTGAACGCGTTGATTCATAAGAGCGGCACAAACAGCGAGGACGTGCAGGAGATGAACCGTGCTTTGGTGATTGACCTCTTGCGCCAAACAAGGCCTATCTCCCGCGCGGGGCTGGCCAGCCGCACCGGCCTGCAAAAGGCCACCATCACCAATATTGTATCGGATTTAATTGAGTGGGGGCTTGTGCGCGAAACCGGTAAGCTAACCGGGGAAAAAGGCCGCAGGGCGGTGGGTATTGAGCTGGATGGCCGCTACTATAAAGCGCTTAGCATACGCCTGGCCCGCCGGTATTTTTATGTGATGCTGGTGGATTTTGCCGGCAATGCCGAGGAGAGGCTGCGCGAAGAAATACGCCCGGATGAGCCCCCGCGTGAGGTGCTTGGCCGCATAAAGAAACAGGTTGAGGGTTTTTTGGCCCGCCAGCAGAGCGAAAAATTTCGCATTATGGGCATTGGCATGGCGGTGCCCGGCCCGGTGCTGTTTAAAAAAGGACGCATTGCCTATAACCTGGTGGAGTTTCCCGGCTGGGAGGAAATTTCGCTGAGTGCGGAGATGGATTCGGCCTTTGGTATCCCCTTTTACTACGACCACGACGCGAATACCGGCGCCTTGGCCGAGTGGACCTATGGCAAGTTCCGCAGGCAAAAGGGAACCATTGTGTACATTGCCGCAGGGGACGGCATTGGCGCGGGTGTGGTGATTAACGGCCGGATACAGCATGGCGCGCAGGGTTTTTTTGGCGAGATTGGACACACCACCATCCGCTTTGACGGGGAAAAATGCGGCTGCGGCAACCGGGGCTGCCTGGATAGATATGCCTCGGGCCATTACCTGACGCGGGATGTGTTGCACGAATTACCCGCCCACCCCAACAGCCTTTTAAGCCGGGAAGAAAAGGTAAATGTGGGCAGTATTATTGCTGCTATGCGCAGTGGAGACGCCTTTGCCACCGAAAAAGTTTTGCGGGCCGCCTATTACCTGGGCATAGGCATGGTGAATGTAATTAACTGCTACGCGCCCGATACCATTATCATTGGCGATGAACTGAGTTTGGTGGGGGAGGCTTTGCTGAACACCGTGCGGGAGGTGGTGCACGACCGGGTGCTGCCCGAAATTTGCCGGGATGTGCAGATAGAGCTAACCTCGTTTAAAGATGATGCGGTTTTGCTGGGGGCTGCGGCTGTGGCCATCAATAAAATTATTGCCCATCCCTCGGCGCACTTTACGCCGCTGCCCAAAGCGGCCCTGCCCGGCCCTATGGCCCCTTTGTAGCAAGGCAGGCGCAGGGGGGCGGCTAACAGGTGAAAAGATAGGCCCGAACCTGCGGTTCTGCCCGCGGGCTCGGGCGCTTTTGGTTATATACAGGTAAAGCCGCCGTCAATAATCAGCTCGCTGCCGGTGTTAAAGGTGGAGGCGGTGCTGGCAAAGTACAAAACCGCCCCCTGCAATTCCTCGGGGTCGCCCATCCGCTTCATGGGCGTGCGGGAACACCAGTAGTCCAGCAAGGGCTTTTCCAGCCGGAAGTTGAGCTCGGTACCCATGTAACCGGGGCTGATGCAGTTAACCCGGATGCCGTGTTCGGCCCATTCCACGGCCAGGGATTTTGTGAGGTGTACCACCGCCGCCTTGGAGGCGTTGTACGAGGCCTGTTTTTGGGGCTCGTTTACAATGGTGCCGCTCATCGAGGCCATGTTGACAATGCTGCCGCCACCGCCCTGCGCTATCATCAATTGCCCGGCGCGCTGGGCCACATAGAATACCCCGTTCAGGTTGACGTTCATCACCTGCAGCCAGGATTCTTTGGAGACGGTTTCGGCGGCTTCCAGGTTGCAGATGCCGGCGTTATTAAACACCACCTCAATACTGCCATATTCGTTTACGGCGGCCGTAAACAGGGTGTTCACGCTCGCTTGGTCCGTCACATCCACGGGCAGGGCAATGGCCTTGTAGCCTTTTTCCCGCATCTCGGCCGCGGCGGCAGCACAAAGGGTCTCATTGATATCGGCCAGCACAATGTTTGCCCCGGCGCTGGCAAGGCCCTGGGCCACGCACAGGCCAATGCCACGGGCCCCGCCCGTAACCAGGGCGGTTTTGCCGTCCAGGCGGAAACGCTGTAAAATATCCATTTTGTGGTTCCTTTCGTTGTTGTGTTATGGGGCGCTACAAGCGCCCTTTTTACCCCTTCACCGCGCCCATGGTAAGGCCGCTGATGAGGGAGTCTTGCACGATGATGGCGAGGATGATGATGGGGGTGGCAATCAGCATACCGGCGGCGGCAATCTCCCCCCATTTTATCCCCTCGAACGAGATGAAGGTGGTGATGGCCACCGGCGCGGTTTTTGTGTTGTTGCCCGAGAGCATCAAGGCGAACATAAATTCGTTCCAGGCGTTGATGATGCACAGGATGGCCGTGGCGAACAGCCCCCCTTTGCAAAGGGGGAGTTCCACCCGGAAAAAGGCCTTGAGCCGTGTAAGCCCGTCTATGCGGGCGCTCTCCTCAATTTCTAAGGGAACGCCCCCGATATAGTCGTACATCATCCACACCGTGAAGGACATGTTGAAAAGCAGGTAGACAAAAATGAGCGAGATGTGCTTATTCAGCATGTTCATATTCAGCAAAATAAGGTAGAAGGGCACCGCCACCATGATGGGCGGGGCCATTTTTGTGGAGAGAATCCACATCATAACCCGGCTGGTGGATTTGGGCCGAAAACGCGCCATGGCATAGGCCATGGGCACCCCCAGCAAAAAGCAGATGCCCGTAGAGGAAAAAGCAATGATGACGCTGTTGCGGTAGCTTTTCATAAAATCGCCCGTGGTGATAACCGTTTTGTAATTTTGCAAGGTGGGCGTAAAAATCCACTTTGGGGGTATGGCAAAGGCGTCCACCCGGGTTTTAAACGAGGTGGTAAGCAGCCAGACGATGGGGGCCAAAAACAATAGAATGACCACCCACAAAACCACCGTACGCGTTAGGGTACGGCTTTTTGCCTCTTTCATAGTCCATCACCTCTCTGCAAAAATTCGTTTGCCCACACGGCTGCCAATTTGGCTTACAAAAACCAAAATTAAAACACAGATGGCCGTGGCCTTGCCCATATCCAAAAGCTTAAAGGCGTTTAAGTAGGCGTACATGCTCAAGGTTTCGGTGGCCATGCCGGGGCCGCCCGCCGTCATCACATAAATGGTGTCCATCCACTTGAATAAATCGATAAAACGAAAGACGACGGCAACCGTGATGGCCGGTGTGAGCATGGGCAAGGTGATGTAGCGGAAGGTTTGAAAAGGGGAGGCGCCATCCACAATGGCGGCCTCGTAGGGGTCCTGCGGGAGGGAGCGCAAAGCGGAAAATAAAATGAGCAGCACAAAGGGGGTCCATTCCCACACATCCACAAATATAACCGAGGGCAGGGCCAGTTTTGGGTTGCCCAGCCAATCGATGGGGTTTATGCCAAGTTTGCCCAAAAAGAAGTTAATCATGCCGAACTGGGGGTCGTAAAACATCTTCCAAACCAGGCCCACCACCACGGGGGTGCTAATCATGGGGATGAGGAAAGCGCTTTTGACAAAGCCGCCCCCGTACACCTTTTTGTTCAGCATCAGCGCCAAAACCATGCCAAGGCCAACCTCTACCAGTAGCCCAAAAAATGTGAAGATGGCCGTGTTTTTCAGGGCCGTCCAAAAGCGGGGGTCTTTTAAAACATTGAGGTAGTTATCCAAAAAGACGAAGCCCCTGTCCCACGGGGCGGCCAAATTATAGTTTTGCAGGCTGATTACCAGGGCAAATACGGTGGGCACAACCGTAAGCAGCAGCATCACTATTACACCGGGGTACAAGAGCAGTTTGTACGAGCCGCTTTTTTCCAGATGTACAAAATCATACAGCCTGGATGCCAGCGATTGCCTTTTTTTCTCCAAGCTTTCCCTCCCCTTCCAAAGCGCGTGTTTTGGGTGTGTAAACCCGGCGTGGCGGCAGGCCATAAAGCAAAATTTTGGGTGGGCCGGTAACCCGAGCCTCGGGTTACCGGCCACCCCTTGCTATTGCCAAGTGTTCAGGTAGTACCTGGTGGCTGTTTTTTGGCTATTTGCCGCCCTGCATATAGGTGAGGTCGGCACAGGCTTTTTGCGCCTCGTCCAAGGCGGCCTGGGCGTCCATGGTGTTGCTGGTAACATTGCTAACCGCAACCGAGATAGCGTCGCCCAGTTTGGGCCACTCGGGCAGGCGGGGGCGGTAATCGCCCTTGGCGGTGTTGATGGCCTCTTTACAAACGTCAATCCAGTGGCCGTTGTCATAGGCGTAGGCCTCAATATAGCTGGCATCCTCCAGCACGCTGTTGCGGGTTACGTCGGCGCGCATGGCCTCCATGGCGTTCTTCAGTTGTTGCTCGCTGCTTAGCGCCCAGTTCATAAACTGGTAGGCGGCCTCGGCATTGGGGGAGTTTGCCGGAATGGCCATGCCCCAGCAGCCAATGGCGTTTGTGCAAAGGTCGGCGGGTAGCATCTCATAGCCAACCTTCCCCACAACGTCTGAAAGTTCGGGGTTTTCCAGCCTTGCCACAAAGTTTGTGGCGTCAATGGCCATGGCTACCTTGCCCTGCTGGAAGGCGAGCTGCACCTGGTCCCAGGTGAGGTTGGCGCCACCCTCAATGCCGTAGTTGTTTAACAGGTCGGAATAGTACTGGGTGGCCTCTGCGGTCTCGGGCGAGTTCAGGGTGATATTGCCCGCTTCGTCAAACCATTGGCCGCCGTTTGCCAGCATAAAGCCCGTCCAAATAAAGATGTTGCCACCGGGGTTACGGTTGCCGCGCATGGCAATGGCGGGAATGCCGGCGGCGTCCAGCGCTTCGCAGGCGGCGTCAAATTCGGCCTTTGTGGTGGGCGCGGCGCTTAGGCCCGCCTTTTCAAATAGTTCCTTGTTCCACATCAGCATGGTGCTCTCGCCAAAAACGGGCAGGCCGTACACCGTGCCGTCGTAGGAGAGCGCGTCCACAAAACCGGCCATAAAATCGTCCATATTCGTGTCGTACTTCGTGGCCAGTTCGTCCAGCGGCAGCACCCAGCCCGCTTTGGCAAACTGCGTGGTAAGAATAAAGTCGTACATCACCAAATCCACCTCGGTGGTGTTGCTGGCAAGGTCTACCTGAATGCGGTCCAGTATCTGGTCCTCTGGCAGGATGTTGAAGTTTACCTTGATGCCGGTGGATTCTTCAAAATCTGCAATATTGGCCACCATGGCGTCGGTTGCGGTGTGTTTTTGCAGGGTGACATTGATGGTGGTGCCCTCGCCCGTGCTGGCGGCGGCTGTGCTACCGGCCGCCGAAGCGGTGCTGGCCGCGCCCGAAGCGGCGGGCGCGGCCGAACTGGACGAGCCGCCGGAGCAGCCCACAAAAACGCTGCCCAGCAATACAAAACTGGTTAACAGTGCAAGTGCTTTTTTCATCTTCTCTATCTCCTTTTTCAGCTTCCTTTTTTGCGGTATTGTGTGCTGCGCCCAAAAAGTGCCGGCGTATCTTTTCGGGCGGCAGTAAGCACCGTTTTGGCTGTGTACAGGGCTGTGGGCCCGCTGGGTTGCAAAAGAAGAAAAGTAAGTCAAAATTTATAAGTTCATTCATTGAATTAAATCAAATTCTAAAATTTATACTAGCATCAGAACCAATAGAAGTCAATTCGATTTTCATTCTTTGGTGGAAAGGCTGATTATTTGCGGTGTTCTTTGTGCTAATTACCCATTTTGAAAAATTGTGTGCCAAAATCTTGCGGGAAAACCGAAAAGAATATATAATAAATCAAATGAACTAATGTGAGGCGGGGTATCTGTGCTTGAACGGTGGCTAATGAGGCCCCGCGCCAAGGCGAGGTGCCGGTGCGCACCTTTACAAGGCAGGGCATATAACCGGCGTATACGGCATTTGTTCAAATGCTGCAGGTGGCATGGCCGGCCCTTTGCGCCGCCAATGTGATATTCCATACCGCTTGTGTTGGAAGCGCGGCACAGCACACGAGAAGAATTGTATAAAAGACGAATAAAAACCCCCGCAGAAACCATGGCTCATTCCAAGGTTTCTGCGGGGGTTTTTGTGTTTGGCAGCCAGAAAACTATATTTGGCACAGGCGCTTTTTCAGGTAGTCGATAAATTCCTTCTCGCGGTCGCTCATGGAATAGCTACTGTTGGTAAAGGCGGTGGCCACGTATTGGTCGCCATAATTTTTGCAGGGTTTGCACACAAAGCCCATGCGCTGGTCTTCGCCCTGGGCGGTTTCCAGCGAGGTGGCAACATAGTTGCCAATGCGGATGGCGTCGTAAAAGCTGGCGCGGCTGGAGACATACTGCACCTCTACGCCGCTTACGCCAATTGCGCCCAGGGTGTCCTCATGGTCAATGCCGCTGTAGGTGATAAAGGGATACTGCAATAGTTCCTGTACATCAATGGCCGGCCGCTGCGCCAAGGGGTGATGCGCACCCACAATAATGCGAATGGGCAGCGCTTTTTTCAAGAGAAAGAGGTTCATATCATGCTTATGGGCGTAACTTTCGTATTTTTGCAGCAGAGATTCCGCCACGTAGGAGATGACCAGCCGGGTGAGGTGAGATTCAAGATCCTGCAGGGAGGGGTAGATGGTGGCCTCGCGAAATACGTCGGTAACGGGTGCGTCCAGCGGATGGGACTGCTTAAACGTAAAATAGGTGTGGGAATACAGGCTGGAGCAAGCCGAGGTGATGGAGAGGCTGTTATCCTTATGCGTATACATGGCGGTTTGGCGCATGAGATTATATTCGCTGTAGGTGCGCTCGGCAAATTGCAAAAAACCCAGGCCCTGTTCGGTGGGGCGTATCCCCGTGCTGGTACGCTCAAAAATTTTATATCCCAGTTCAGATTCCAGGCTTTTTAAGGTGCTGGACAGGCTGGGCTGGCTGACAAACAGATTTTTGGACGCCCGGTTGATAGACTGGCATTTATACATTTCTAAAACATAGCCAAGCTGCTCGGTTGTCATTTTGCACCGTCCGTTTCTTTGCACAAAAATACATTGTAAAATTTGTGCAATTGTGGCAATTCATACCAATTTCTTATAACGATAGAGCCCATTCTCAATAACCACATGACTTTGTTCTATGATACCATAAGCCATAGCCATAGAGCAAGAAGCTATACGATACAATGTGAATTGTTGTATATATTGCAAAAGAGGGGGAGAATGGCATGGATTTGCTGCTAGAGGAAGCCATGGGGCAACTGCCTTATATGGTAGAGATACGCCGCCAGATTCATGAAAACCCGGAAGAGGGGATGGAACTGCCCAAAACCCTGGCGCTGGTAACACAGGAACTGCGCGAGATGGGCCTTAGGCCCGAGCCCTGCGGAAAAGCGGGAGTGACGGCCCTGATAGAAGGTGAGGGGCCAGGCGGGGTGTTTTTGCTGCGGGCGGATATGGACGCATTGCCGGTGGAGGAGGAGACGGGCCTTGCCTTTGCCGCCCAAAACGGCAGTATGCACGCCTGCGGGCATGATTGCCACGCCGCCATGCTGCTGGGGGCCGCAAAGCTTTTGCAAAAGCACAAAAGCGAGTTTCGCGGTACGGTAAAACTGATGTTCCAGCCCGGCGAAGAGATTATGGAGGGCGCCAAGGACATGATTGCCGCGGGTGTGCTGGAAAACCCCAAGGTGGACGCCGCCATGATGGTGCATATCAACTCCGGCTTTGAATGCCAAAACGGGGCGGCCGCCGTGTTTGGGCCGGGGGTAAACTATGCCTCGGTGGATTGGTTCCGCATTGACATACAGGGCCTTGGGGGGCATGGCGCCCAGCCCGAAAAAACCGTTAGCCCGCTGCCCATAGTGGCTGCCATTTGTGGCCACCTGCAGGAGATGATTGCCAGCGGGGTAGCAAATGAGGAGAGCGCGGTGCTTACCCTGGGCGAGGTGCATGCGGGTAAGGTGGCCAACGTGATACCCGATACCGCCTACATGGCGGGCACCATACGCACCTTCAACGAGGAGGTGCGCGCCCAGCTCAAAAAAGGGCTGGAAAGGGCCATTCCCCTGCTGGCGCAGGCCAAAGGCGGCAGCGCCGAGGTGCGTTTTGGGGCAAACGCCCCGCCCATTGTAAGCAGCGCCAGGGTGCGCGGCTCGGTTTTAAGCAGCATTCGCAGCCTTTTGGGCGAGGAACTGGCGCTGGATTTGGAGACCGCTTTTGAAGGCAAGCTGAACAGGGTGAGCAGCAGCGAGGATTTTGCCTATGTGGCGAAAGAGGTGCCCGCCGCCGTTGTGTGGCTGATGGCCGGCACCCCCGAAGATGGCTATTGCTACCCCTGCCACCACCCCAAGGCCGATTTTGACGAGAGCGTTTTTTATGAGGGGGCGGCCGTGTATGCCCAGTGTGCCATGGACTGGCTGAATGAGACATTTACAGGAGGCGTGCCGCGAACGGGTTTTTAGAGGTTGCCGGTAGTAAGAATTGGCAGATGGCGGCCCTATACCGTACAGGATTTGAGCGGGATAGCAAAGAAAGCAAAGATGGCAAAAGCAGCAGTATTTTGTGATGAAACTGGAGGAAAACAACAATGAAAAAGAAACTCTTTCGTGTAATTGCGCTGGCGGCGGGCCTTATGATGCTGGCGGCCTGCGGCGGCACCCCGCCCCCTTTGAATGATTCGCCCAGCGGGGCGGGGGCCTCGGGGGCGGCTTCGGGCGCAGCGGCGGCCAAAGCGCCCGAGGGACAAACCCTGCGCAGCTATCTTGCCGAGGAGCCCAAAACCCTGGACCCCAGCCTTTCCAGCGACCAGGTGGGCGGCTATGTGCTGTGGGATACCATGGACAGCCTGACCAGACTGGAGAGCGATGGTAACGGCGGCTATGAGTACAAACCCGCGGGGGCCAAAAGCTGGGAGAGCAACGAGGACGGCACGGTTTGGACCTTCCATTTGAACGACAATAAGTGGAGCGACGGCGTGGCCGTTACGGCGGGCGATTATGAGTATGCCTTAAAGCGCACGGCAAACCCCGCCACAGGCGCACCCCTGGTGGACATGCTTTTCCCCATTTTAAACTACGAGGGGGTTACCTCGGGGGAGATGGACCCGGCGGAACTGGGCGTTAAAGCGCTGGATGATTCCACCCTGGAAATCACCCTTACCGAGCCTATGCCCTTCTTCCTTTCCCTCACCTATGACCGCGCCTTTGCCCCCCAGCGGGCCGACCTTGTGGAGCAGTACGGGGAAAAGTATGGCTCTGAGGCTGAGTACACGGTTTCCAATGGGCCGTTTAAGGTGGAGAGCTGGGTGCACAACAGCACCATTACCCTGGTGAAAAATGAGGATTACTGGGACGCCGACTCGGTAAAGCTGGACAAACTGGTGTACAGCATCATCACCGATAACACCACCCGCCTAAACGCCTTTGAAAGCGGCGAGCTGGACACGATTTTGGTGAGCGACCTGGAGTGGCGGGACAAGTTTGAGCAGATGGAGGGCGTGCAGTACTTTGCCACCCCCACAGCCACCCTTACCTACAGCTTTTTTAACTGCGAAGACCCCATCTTCCAAAACGAGAACATCCGCAAGGCTTTTATGCTGGGCATTGACCGCGAGGAGCTGAACACCCTGTGCTTTGGCAGCCTGCGCACCCCCACCTACGGCTGGGTGGCCCCCTCTATTACGGTGGAGGATATCAACTACCGCGAGGCCGTGGGCGACACCGTGAAAGAGATTGCGGCAGAGAATGAGGACCCCGCCGCCCTATTGTTAAAAGGGATGCAGGAACTGGGCCTGGGCGACGACCCCACCAACTTGGACATCACCTTCTCGCTGGCCGGCACCGACGATTGGTTCCAAACCCTGGGCGCCTACCTGCAACAGGCCTACAAAACCAGCCTGGGGGTAGATTTGGAGATTAGCTTTAGCGAGTGGGGCATTTTTTACGACAATGTGCAAAAAGGCAACTACCAAATTGGCTTTATGAACTGGGGCGCTTTTTACAACGAGCCCTATGACGTGCTGAGCCTGTTTACCACAAACAGCAACGCCATTATGACGAATTGGTCCAATGCGGAGTTTGACGCCCTGATGGACCAGGTGAAGGTGGAGATGGACCCCGAAAAACGCGTGGAGCTGTATAAGCAAGCCGAGCGCATCCTTTTGGAATCGGCCGCGGCAAGCCCCCTTGCCACCGGCACCGAGCACCGCTTCTACCAGCCCTGGGTGCAGAACGTGAACGACAGCACCTTTGGCAGCGACCGGTACAAATATGTTTCCATAGCGCAGTAAGCTGCAGCTTTTGTATCCGCCCCGCGGTTTGCCCAAAAGGGTAAACCGCGGGCGGTATTTATCTCATGTAAAACCCTTACACCGCCAAAAGGGGGAGGAAGATGGCTAAATATGTTGTAAAACGTGTTGGCTACATGCTAATAACACTGTTTTGCGTGGTTACGGTAACCTTTTTTATGATGCGCGCCATACCGGGCGACCCGCTTGCCCACATGGCCCGTAGCCTGCCCGAACAAACCCGCGCCAATTTTTACCAAAAGTACGGGCTGGATAAGCCCCTGTTTGAGCAATACCTGACCTACCTGAAAAACCTGCTGACCCTGGATTTGGGAGAGAGCGTGGTGTACCCCGGCCGCAGTGTGGCGGGCACCATAGCCGCCACGGCCCCTATATCGGGCATAACCGGGGGGCTGGCCTTGCTTATTGGCCTTATACTGGGGGTGATGCTTGGCATTGTGGCCGCCCTGTTTAAAAACAAATGGCCGGATTATCTGGTGATGTTTTTAGCTATTTTGGGCATTACCATACCCAATTTTGTGCTGGCCAGCCTGTTGCAATACGTGTTTTCGGTAAAGCTGGGCTGGCTGCCCACCCAGGGCTGGGGCGAGCCGCGAAACCTGGTGCTGCCGGTTATCTGCCTGTGTTTTGGCACCATTGCCGTGTATGCGCGGTATATCAAATCCAGCATGCTGGAAACTTTGGGCCAGGATTATATCCTCACGGCAGAAAGCAAGGGCGTTAGCGAGTTCAACATCATACGCAAGCACGCGCTGCGCAACTCCATTTTGCCCTCCATCACCCTTTTGGGCGGGCGCATTGTGGGCGTTTTTACCGGCGCTTTTGTGGTGGAGCGGATGTTTGGCATACCCGGCATTGGCTTTTATTATATCTCATCGGTAAACAACAACGATTATTCCATGGTGATGGGCACCACCATTTTTTATGCGGCCCTGTTTGTGGTAATGCAGCTTTTGGTGGATATTGTGTATGTGCTGGTGGACCCGCGCATTAAGCTGACGAGTGAAAAAGCCTAGAGAGGAGGCGCGTACATTGAATAGAGACGAATACCTGCCCGAACAATTTGCCATACTGGGCATAGATGAGGCGGCTTTTGAAGCCCCGGGCCGGCCCAGGGTTGGCTACCTGGCCGATGCATGGCGCCGCCTGAAAGAAAATAAAATTGCCATTGCGTCGCTTATTGTGCTGATACTGCTGGTGATTATGGTGATTTTTGGGCCGATGATAAGCGGCTACAGCTTTGAACAAATTGACCCTACCGCCCTGAAACAGCCCCCCAGCGCCCAGCACTGGTTTGGCACCGATAAACTGGGCCGCGATATCTTTGCCCGTGTTTGGGAGGGGGGCCGGGTTTCGCTTACCATCGGCCTTACGGCGGCTTTGGTATCGGCCATTGTGGGCAGCATCTACGGCGGTATCTCGGCCTTTTTTGGGGGCATTGTGGATGATATCATGATGCGTATTGTGGAGATTATCCAAAGTGTACCCTATCTCATCATCGTCATTTTGCTCTCGCTTGTTTTGGAATCCAAAAGCCTTGGCACCTTACTGCTTACCCTATGCCTTACGGGCTGGGTAGGCACGGCGCGGCTGGTGCGCGGGCAGATGCTGCAGATACGCAGCATGGAGTTTGTGATGGCCGCCGACTGTTTGGGCGTGCGCCCCTTCAAAACCATCACAAGGCACATGATACCCAACATGCTCAATGTCATCATCGTATCCATCACTTTCGATATTCCGAACTACATTTTTTCCGAGGCGTTTTTAAGTTACATCGGCCTCGGCATCCAGCCGCCGGGCACAAGCTGGGGGGCGCTGGCCTCTTCGGCCCAGGCGGAGCTGAGCTTTAACCCCTACATGCTTTTCTTCCCGGCGCTGATGATTGCCCTGACCATGCTCTCCTTCACACTGCTGGGGGACGGCCTGCGTGACGCGCTTGACCCGCGGATGCGTAAATAGAGAGAGGAGAACACAATGGGAAAACTGCTGGATGTACAAAACCTGCGCGTCTCCTTCCACACCTATGCGGGCGAGGTGCAGGCCGTGCGCGGGGTGGATTTTGCCCTGGACGCGGGCGAAACCCTGGCCTTTGTGGGCGAGAGCGGCTGCGGCAAAACCGTTACGGCCAAGGCCATATTGCGGCTTTTAAAACCGCCCCAGGCAGAGATAAAGCCCGACTCGAAAATTTTATTTAATGGCGAAGACGTGGTGCAGATGGACAAAAAGCGCCTGCATGCCTACCGTGGCGGCGAGGTGAGCATGATTTTTCAGGACCCGATGACCAGCCTGAACCCCACCATGACCTGTGGTAAGCAGATTGCCGAAAGCCTGGTTTTGCACACCGGGGCCGATAAAAAAGAGGCCCTTGGCAAAGCGGTAGATATATTGCGCCTGGTGCAGATACCCGACCCCGAAAAGCGAGTGCGGCAGTACCCGCACGAACTTTCGGGCGGGATGCGCCAGCGGGTGATGATTGCCATAGCGGTTTCTTGCTCGCCCAGTTTGCTGATTGCGGACGAGCCCACCACGGCGCTGGATGTGACTATTCAGGCGCAGATCATTGACCTGCTGCGGGAGCTGCGCAGCCGCAACACCGCCATTATTTTGGTAACGCACGATCTGGGCGTTGTGGCAAACTTTGCCAGCCGTATACAGGTAATGTATGCCGGCAGTGTGGTGGAACGCGGCAGCGCGCGGGATATTTTTTACCACTCCCGCCACCCCTACACCTGGGCGCTGCTGCGCTCGGTGCCCAATTTGGCGGTGGGCAAAAAAGAAAAACTGTACGCCTTAAAAGGCACCCCGCCGGATTTGATTTTGCCTTTGCAGGGCTGCCCCTTTGCGGCGCGCTGCCAATACTGTATGCCCATTTGCAAGCAAAAGTCCCCGCCGGAGATGCCCCTTTCGGAAGACGGGCACAGCACCCGGTGCTGGCTTTGCCACCCCATGGCCCCACAGGTGGAGCCCTTTTACAAAAAGGAGGCCTAGCAATGGCAGAAGTGGAACGCGCGGTGCTTTTAGACGTGCAGCACCTGAAAAAATGCTTTAAGATAAACAGCAAAACCACCCTTACCGCCGTGGACGATGTGAGTTTTAGCATCAAAAAGGGCGAGACGATGGGCCTAGTGGGCGAGAGCGGCTGCGGCAAAACCACCTGTGGCAGAACCATTTTACACCTGTACCAGCCCACGGGCGGCAAGGTGTACTTTGACGGGCAGGACGTGGGAGAACTAAAGGGCTACCAGCCCATGTTGGGCTTTAAAAAACGCGCGCAGATGATTTTTCAGGACCCTTACTCCGCCTTAGACCCCCGCATGACCATAGGGGAGATCATCAGCGAGGGGCAGCAGGCGCACCAAAAGCGCAGCCGGGCCGAAAAGGCCGAACGGGTGAACGAACTGCTTGCCCAAATTGGCCTGACGCAGGACTATGCCAACCGCTTTCCGCACGAACTTTCGGGCGGGCAGCGCCAGCGGGTGGGCATAGCCAGGGCCCTGGCCGTGGACCCCAGCTTTATTGTGTGCGACGAGCCCATCTCGGCCCTCGACGTCTCCATCCAGTCTCAAATTGTGAACTTATTGATGGAATTGCAGGCCCAGCATGGCTTAACCTACCTGTTTATCTCGCACGACCTCTCCATGGTGCGGTTTATTTCAGATACTGTTGGGGTGATGTACCTGGGCAATTTGGTGGAGGTGGCCGGGAGTGGCGAAATTTTTACCCACCCGGTACACCCCTATACGCGGGCCCTTATTTCGGCCATCCCCACGGCCGACCCGGATTTTGAACTGAAGCGCCAGCGCGAAAAGCTGAGCGGGGAGGTGCCCAGCCCCATGAACCCGCCCAGCGGGTGCAAATTCCGCACACGCTGCCCCTGCGCCACAAAAATATGCGAGGAACAGGCCCCGGCGCTAAGTCAGCGGGGAGAAGGGCATTTTGTGGCCTGCCACAACTGCTGAATTGTAGTTATGTGTAAGCGGGCGGATGTTGGAACTGGGCCATGTCTAACCGCCTGCTATGGCGTAGCTTTTCAAGAGGCTTGGGCAGCAAGCTTTTGTAAGATACTCTTATACAGAGTAGAAACTGCTAGGCAGCGCCTGAACTTTTTTGTATTTATGCGCTGCAGTTTGTTCATTTGCTGTAGGCGAAAAACCTGTAAAGGCTGTGGCAAAACCGCAAGGGGTGAAAGGGATGCTTTCGAGAGAACTGGTGGACCGGCTGATAGACGCGGCCCTCGCAGGGGGCGATTTTGCCGAGGTGTTTTACGAAAACAGCCGCCAATGCCAAATTGACAGCTTTTACAGCCATTTTGAAAGTTGCGCCCTTGGCATTGAAGCCGGGGTGGGCATACGTATTTTAAAGGGCTTGCAAACCACCTATGCCTATACCAATGACCTGCGCCCCGAAGCGCTTTTGGCTTTGGCAAAAAATGCGGCGGCCCAAAGCGGCCAGGGGGGCGGCCTGCGCGCCCCCCTGGCGCAATTGCGCCACTATGGCCCCGGCGCGGCGGCAGATGAACTGCCCGACGCCCCCTATGCCCAAAAAATGGAGGTGGTGAACCGGGCTTTAGGGGCGGGTAAGGCGTATAACAGCGAGATTAGCCAGGTGAAGTGCCGGTATTTGGACGAGGCCAAAGAGGTGCTGGTGGCAAACAGCGAGGGGGTTTTTGCGCAGGATTTGCGGCAGAAAACCCGGCTGGTGGTAACGGCCTATGCCCAAAATGAAAAGGGGCTGCAAAGCGGTTACTATGGCCCCGGCGCCATGTGCGATTTTTCTTTTTATAACACCTTGGATGTAAAGGCCGTGGCAGAGGAGGCCGCCCGCATGGCACTTGTGAATTTACACGCCCAAAAGTGCGCAGGCGGGCGGATGCCCGTGGTGGTGGCGGGGGGCTTTGGAGGGTTATTGTTCCACGAGGCCTGCGGCCACAGCCTGGAGAGTGGAGCCGTTGCAAAGGGCCTCTCAGAATTTACCGGCCGCCTGGGAGAGCAGGTGGCGTCGCCCCTGGTAACCCTGGTGGACGACGGCGCCTTGGAAGGGGAGTGGGGCTCGCTGCATGTGGACGACGAGGGTACCACGGCCCGCCGCAATATGCTGATTGAAAACGGGGTTTTGCGCAGCTTTATGGTGGACCGCCTGGGCAGCCGCCGAATGCACTTGCCGCTCACCGGCTCTGCCAGGCGGCAGAGCTACCGCTTTGCCCCCACCGCCCGCATGACAAACACCTTTATTGCGCCGGGGCAAAGCAAACCCGAAGAACTGATAGCCGACACCGAACGGGGGCTGTATGTAAAGGCCATCAGCGCAGGCTCGGTAGACCCGGCCACCGGGGACTTTAACTTTACGGCCTGTGAAAGTTACCTGATTGAAAACGGGAAACTGGGCCCGCCAGTGTGCGGGGCAACCCTAATTGGCAACGGCGGGGCCATTTTAAAAGCCGTGGATGGGGTGGCGGACGACCTGGAAATTCGCCAGGGGTACTGCTACGCGGCCAGCGGGCAGCTTTTTATTGGCGCGGGCCAGCCCGCCGTGCGGGTTGCCGAAATGACGGTGGGAGGGGTGAGCGGATGAGCGGCAGAGCCTTTGCGTTTTGTGAACAATTGAGTGGGCAGGCCAAAAAAGCCGGGATGGAAAAGCTGCATTTTCACCTGGAGGAGCGGGCCGAGGAGACCACAGAGGTGTTTTGCGGCGAGGTGAGCGCTGAGACAAGGGCTACGGAGGAACTGCTGTATGTGGAGGGCGGCTACAAGGGCAAGCGCGGCTGTGCCTTCACCGAGGCTTTTGCGCCCGAGGGCATACCCTTTATGCTTGAAAACCTGCGCCAAACCGCCCTTGCCAATGGGCAGCCCTTTGAGGAAACCCCACTAAACCCCTGCAAAGCGCCCGCACTGCCGGAATTTGTAGGCGGAGAAGCCCATAGAGAGAAACTGCTGGCAGCTAGTGTTGCCATGCAAAAAGTAAGCCCGAAAATCAAATCCACCACCCTGCTGTATACGGGCAGGCGGCGGCGTATACATCTGCTGGATGAGCGGGGCGACTGTATGAGCGACGGGCAGGCCGCGCACTATTTTGAGGCGCGGGCCATGGCGGCGGGGGAGGAGGGGGCGCAAACGCTGCAAAACCACCGCCTGGCGGCGGGCCCCCCGCCCATAGAGGACATAGCCGCAGAGGTGGCGCGCGGCTGCGCTGGGCTGCTTTTGGCAAAGCCCTGCGCGGCGGGCAGCTATCCTGCGGTTTTAAGCGGCCGGGTGATGGCCGATGTGTTACAGGCCTACCTGCCCATGTTTTTTGGCGATAGGGTGCAGCAGGGCACCAGCCTTTTACAGGGCCGACTTGGTAAACGCATAGCCGCCCCGGCCTTAAACCTGCGGGAGATACCCAATGGTGTTGCCGGCCGCCGCTTTGATGATGAGGGGGTGCCCACCCTTGCCAAAAACCTGATTGCGCAGGGCCTGCTGGAAAACCTGTTGTATAGCCGAAGCGCCGCAAAAAAGCAGGGCTGCGCCTCTTTGGGCAACGGCTTCCGCCCCGGCGCACGCGCGGCGGTGGGCACGGCGGCCACCACCCTGCTGCTGGAGGAGGGAAGCTATACCCAGGCCGAACTGCTGGCCCAGATGGGCCGGGGTATATTTATCACGGCCTGTGATGGGGTTTTTGCCGGGGCCAACCCCACTTCGGGCGATTTTTCCCTGATTGCGAAGGGCTGGCTGATAGAGGGGGGAGAGTGCGCCCGCCCGGTGAACCAAATTACCATGGGGGGCAATATTTTGGATGTGCTGCAGGCCGTGCAGGCGGTGGGGGCGGGGCTTGAAACAACGGACGACCCCGAACAAAACTGTGTGTGCGCGCCCAGCGTATTGCTGGAAAGGCTGCTAATTTCAAGCTAAGCTGCGCTGAAACCCCGCAAAAAGTTTAATTTTATACCATAAGAGGTGATTATTAACGCGGTTGGCCATGGGCCGCCGCAGAAGTTTCTTTACCTTGCAGGCCGTTTTTTGTAAGCCAGTTACTTTTTTTGCGCGCAGCGGCGGGGTAGGCTAAACTTACAGCATTTTCACAAATAACTTACACACCGCACCGGCAAAAACAGTTTTATGCTTCGTTGCAAAATTTAGCAATGCCAAAAGCATTCCTACAATTTTGCGCCTTGCCTAAACCTGTTTTTGCGCGGCGCTTGCTATGTAAAACATTTGTTCAAATGCTGTAACTAAAGGTTTGCCCACCCCGCCGCTTTTGCTGTGGCTGGGCAAACAGAGTGAGAGGCGAAAACCAAATTGAGGAGGAGATGCCCTGTGCCAAAAACCATACGCATACGCTGGCCCGAACTGGACATACAGCTTACGGCCCACCTGCTGTGGGATTTTAACCCCTACGCCTGCGAAGAATTTTGTAAGTTGTTGCCCGCCCAAAGCATACAAAGCCATGCCGTGGTAGCGGGGGGGCAGATGTACGCCCCCTTGCGCTTTGCCCCCCAGCGCGAGAGGTGCAATTTTGAAAATATGGCCGCCCAGCCCGAAGGGCGGCTGAACATGGAACTGGACTTCCAGTATTTTTCGCTGAACTATGGGCCAATGACCGAGGCCGTGCCCGCTCTGGCGCTGGCCCAGGTGGTAGAGGAGGACCTGCCCCGCCTGCGGGAAGCAGGGGCTCTTGTGTGGGAAAACCTCTTGTATGGCAAGGAGTATCTGCATGTGATTTTGGAAAAGGGGGAAGAAATAATATGAAGCCCGAAGCCGAGAAATTGCTGCTGGATATTGAAAAACACACCGATGAGATTTGGATAGAGGAACCCTACGATATCTTTCTTTTGAAAAACGGCATTATAGAGAGCGGGGCGGGAATAAAAGACCAATACTTCACGGTCTTGGTTATGCTTTCAGGCGAAGTACGGGCCCTTGGCATCCATGTGTTCAGCGACCTTTTGGAGTTTGCCCGCAGCGGCAGTTTTACCCTTGCCCAGCTTTGCGCTATGGCTAAAAAGATGCTGGCGGTGGACCTTGGGGTAATAAGCTACTTTGGCCTGCCCGCCTTTGGGGAACTGCTTGGGCGCTTTGCCGGGGCTTTGGATGAGCTGGAAAGTGAAGAGGAATTTACACTGGCCTGCCAGAAGATGTTCACCCTGGCAAACCGCTACCAGCTTTGGATGCACCAGATTTTCCCCTGGAAGCTGATGGGCCTTTTCCCCAAAGCACGGCGGGAGGATGTGCTGGCAAAAGCCCGGCGTTTACAGGAGGGAAACGACCTTTCCTAGTAAAATACTTGCGTATAAGCGCGGTAAAGTGTTTTGTGATTTTTCGCGTTTTATGCAAAGTAAATAGTTTTTTGCACTTAGCATACACCATAATGTACAAAGTTTGGCACAGAGTAGCGGGGATGTAAGCTGTTTAACATTTCTCCCCCCTGCCCTGTGCTATATTAATTTTGCCACAGCCCTGGCAAAGTAGATAAAATTGGGGCAGTGATTTTGGCGGTTTTCGTGAAGGATGCAAAAGGCTTGTAATAGAGCACAGGGAGGTTTGTTATGAAGAGCACGAAGAAGAGAATTGGGCTGGTTACACTGGCAATGGCGCTGGCAATGTGTCTGTTTTTGGCAGCTTGTGGCGGCAGCGGCAGCAGTGCGGCGGCTTCTGGCAGTACAGCCGGGGGCAGTGCGGCCGGGGCTGCAAAAGATACCCTGACCATGGCCTCGCCCACCGACATTGACGGGCTGGACCCGCAGATGACCAACAGCCTGATTAGCATGAAGATGGTAACCCAAATTTATGACACCCTGATTAAAGCCGACCCGGAAGGCGGCCTGCACCCCCAATTGGCCGAAAGCTGGGAGGTTTCCGACGATGGGCTTAGCTATACCTTCAAGCTGAAACAGGGCGTCAAGTTCCATAACGGTGAGGAGATGAAGGCTTCCGACGTGGCCTTTTCCATCAGCCGCGGCATTGAATCCCCCTATTCGGGCGCTATTTTTGGCCCGGTGGAAAGCGCCGAAGTGGTGGACGATTACACAGTAAATGTGAACCTGAAATATGCCTACACCCCCTTCCTAAGCGGCATGAGCGCGCCCCTTGCCTCGATTGTAAGCCAAAAGGCCGCCGAGGAATTTGGCGAGGACTTTTTGCGTAACCCCGTTGGCACCGGCGCTTACGAGTTTGTGAGCTGGGGCCAGGGCGACCGTGTGGTGCTGAAGGCCTTCGACGGCTGGCATGGCGGGGCAGCCCCCATTCCAAACCTCGTGTTCCGTGTATTGGCCGACACCACCACCTCGGTCATCGCGCTGGAAAAAGGCGAGGTGGACCTGCTTTTGGAAGTACCCCCCTCCGACCGGGAGAATATCCAGGGCAACGACAAACTGGCCCTGTACGAGCGGCCCAGCCACCGGCAGTACTACATCGGCTTTAACACCGAAACCGGCCCCTTTGCCGATTTGAAACTGCGCGAGGCCGTGGCGCTGGCCGTAGATAGGGAGGGCATTACCCTTGTGGCGAGTGAAGGCCTTGGCGAAGTGGCGCAAAACCACCTCACCTCTACCATTTTTGGCTACAGTGACGAGGTGAAATGGTACGAGCAAAACCTGGACGAGGCCAAAAAACTGGTGGACGAAGCCGGTGCGGCCGGGCTTACCGCCAATGTGATTTGCCAGGACGGCGCGGGCAAAAAAATTGCCCAGGTATTGCAGGAGAATTTGGCCCAGCTTGGCATCAACTGTAACATTGAGGTGCTGGACCGCGCGGCCCACAATGAAAAGGGCAAAAACGGCGATTTTGACATCATCATCAACAGCTGGAGTACCCCCGTGGCCGACGCCGACTATACCGTGAATTTCCTGTTCCACTCCAAAATGATTGGCGCCATGAACCTTGCGCGCTACAACAGCCCCAAAATGGATGAACTCATCATTCAGGGCGAGACCCAGAGCGATGAAAATGAGCGCAAAGCCACCTACAAAGAGATTTTGGAACAACTGAAAACCGATATCCCCACCATCCCCATCTATTTCGAAACCGTTTCGCTGGCGGCGGACAAAAACCTGAAAAACGTGGTTCCGTCCCCCTCCTCTACTTACTATTTCTACGATTTAAGCTGGTAAAATTACCCTGAGCCTTTTCTGCCGCGCCCATTGAGGGGCGCGGCAGAAAATGGCGCAGAAAGAAGGGGTTTCCGCTTTGGTCAAGTTTATCCTAAAACGCCTGCTCATTTTAATTCCCGTTATGGTGGGCATTACCCTGCTTATCTTTTTCATCATGTCGCTTACCCCGGGCGAGCCGGGACGCATGATTTTGGGGCCGCTTGCCACCGAGGAAGAAGTGCAGACGGTGAACGAGCAACTGGGGTATAACCGGCCCTTTTTCACCCGGTATTTTGATTATTTGTTCAGCCTGGTACAGGGTGATTTTGGTAAGAGTTACATCAACACCCTGCCTGTGATGGAGACCATCTCCACCCGCCTGCCCGTAACGCTGCAGCTTACGGTTTACAGCATTGTGCTAACGGTGCTGGTGTCTCTGCCGCTGGGGGTTATTGCGGCCATGAAGCAATACTCCTTTTTTGACGGCGCAAGCGTTTTGTTTGCCATATTGCTTTCGGCCATGCCGGTGTTTTGGCTGGGGCTGCTATTGATATTGGCCTTTTCCCTGCGGCTGGGGTGGTTCCCCGCAACGGGGGCCGAGGGCCTGAAAAGCTTTGTGCTGCCCACCATAGCCATGGCCGCTGGCACCATTGCGGTGGTTACCCGCATGACGCGCACCACCATGTTAACGGTGATACGCGAGGATTATATCCGCAGCGCCAAGGCCAAGGGGGCCTCGCAGTGGCAGGTGATTAAGCACCACGCGCTGCGCAACACCCTGATACCCGTGGTGACGGTGTTGGGCATCAACTTTGGCACCATGCTGGGCGGCACCGTTTTGGTGGAAAACGTGTTTGGTATGCCGGGCATTGGCGCACTGCTGGTGGATTCCATACGGATGAAAGATGAGCCCGTGGTGATGGGCTGCGTAATACTATTGGCGCTGTTTTTCTGTATTGTCAACCTGGCGGTGGATGTATCCTATGCGTACATCGACCCCCGCCTGCGCGAAAAATAGAAAGGGGGGAATGGCGTGAAACAGGGAAATGAAGTACGGGCAAAAAGCCAGTTGAGCGAGGTATGGCGTAGGTTCCGCAAAAACAAGTTTGCCGTTGTGGGCCTGGTGGTGCTTTTGGCGCTGGTGCTGGTGGCCCTTTTGGCCCCACTGCTTGTTAACTACGATACCGACGTAATTGGCCAGGATTTGACAGCGCGTTTGCAGCCGCCCAGCAGCGAGCACCCCTTGGGTACGGATAACTATGGCCGAGACATTCTCTCCCGTATTATCTATGGCAGCCGTGTCTCGCTCATCATTGGCTTTGTGGCCGTGGGCGTCTCGCTGCTGCTGGGCGGGCTGATTGGCGTGGTGGCATCCTATTTTGGCGGCTGGTGGGATTCTGTCCTCATGCGGCTGATGGACGTGCTTTTGGCGGTGCCCTCCACCTTACTGGCCATTGCCATTGTGGCGGCCCTGGGGCCGGGTATGGTGAATTTGCTCATCGCCATGACCATCAGTTTTATACCCAGCTATGCAAGGCTGCTGCGCTCTCTTGTATTACCTATTAAAGATATGGAGTATATAGAGGCCGCCCGCGTTACGGGGGTAAGTGTGCCGCGTATCATCGCTTCGCACATCTTGCCCAACACCATGGGCCCCATTTTGGTGCAAAGCACCCTGGCCGTGGGGCGCATCATCATTGCGGCGGCGGGCCTCTCGTTTTTGGGGCTGGGCATCATCCCCCCAAGCCCCGAGTGGGGTGCTATGCTGAGCGAGGGCAAGGAATTTATGCGCAACGCGCCCTACATTGTGCTGTTCCCCGGCCTTGCCATTATGCTTACGGTGCTGGCGCTAAACCTGCTGGGCGATGGGCTGAACGACGCTTTGGACCCGCGCTTAAACAATTAACCGCAGACGGAGAGGACAGGGCTATGCAGGAAGAGACCATTCGTGTGGAAGATTTAAAAGTGGTTTATAAAACCGACCGTGGCACCGCCCAGGCCGTGAACGGCGTAAGCTTTGCGCTACGCCCGGGCGAAACCTTTGGCATTGTGGGCGAGACCGGCGCGGGCAAAACCACCACGGCCCTTTCAATACTGCGGCTTTTGCCCCCGCGCAGCGGCATCATTGAAAGGGGCAGCATTCAGTTTGGAGGCAAGGACCTGGTAAAGCTGACCGAAAAAGAGATGATGGAGATACGCGGGGGGAAGATTTCGATGATCTTCCAGGACCCGATGACCAGCTTGAACCCGGTTTTAACCGTGGAGGACCAGATTGCCGAAGTGATTAACCTGCACAAAAAGCTGGATAAGCATGAGACGGAAGAACGTGTGGACGAGATGCTGAACCTGGTGGGCATTGCCCCCCACCGTAAAAAAGAGTATCCCTACCAATTTTCGGGCGGGATGAAGCAGCGGGTGGTAATTGCCATTGCCCTGGCCTGTAACCCCCAGCTTTTAATTGCGGATGAGCCCACCACCGCGCTGGATGTGACCATTCAGGCGCAGGTGCTGGAGATGATTGAGGATTTGAAGCAGAAAATCGATTCGGCCATCATTATGATTACCCACGACCTTGGCATTGTGGCCCAAACCTGCAACAAGGTGGGGGTGATGTATGCGGGTGAAATTATTGAGAGCGGCGAGGTGGAGGATATCTACGAAGGCGCAGACCACCACCCCTACACGCTGGGGCTTTTTGGCAGCATACCCAATTTGAATGAAAAAACCCGCCGCCTTTCGCCCATTGTTGGCATGGCGCCCGACCCAACCGCCCTGCCCGAGGGCTGCCGCTTTGCGGCGCGTTGCCCGCGTGCGATGGAGGTGTGCAAAACAGCCCCCCCGCAGCCCTGCCAAAGGGGCGGCCATACCATCTGCTGCCATCTTTACAAATAAAGGGAGGAAGCGCCCATGGAGCCGCTGCTACAAACCGTAGGTTTAAAAAAATATTTCCCCACCAAACGGGGGCTTTTACACGCCGTAGATGATATCAACATCAGCATCAACCGCGGCGAGACCCTGGGCGTTGTGGGTGAGTCTGGCTGCGGTAAATCAACCCTGGGGCGGCTGATTTTGCGCCTGATAGAGCCCACCGCAGGCGAGGTGCTTTTTGAGGGGAAAAACATCCTCAACTATTCAAAAGCACAGATGCACCAGATGCACCGCCAGGTGCAAATCATCTTTCAGGACCCCTATTCCTCGTTAAACCCGCGCAAAAGCATTGGGGATATTATACGCGAGCCCATAGTGGTGAACAAAATATTGACGGGGAAAAAGGATGTAAATGACCGTGTGATGCAGCTTTTAGATACAGTTGGCCTCTCACACCAGATGGTGAACGTCTACCCGCATGAACTGGACGGCGGCCGCCGCCAGCGTGTTGGGGTGGCAAGGGCCCTGGCGCTGGAACCCCGGCTGATTGTGTGTGACGAGCCCGTGAGCGCCCTGGACGTCTCCATCCAGGCACAAATATTGAACCTGCTGATGGATTTGCAGGAGAAGATGGGGCTTTCCTATATGTTTATTACCCATGATTTATCGGTGGTAAAACATATTTCAAACAATATTGCGGTTTTGTATATGGGCCAGTGCGTGGAGGCCGCCAGCAGTGAAGAGTTGTTCCAAAACCCGCTGCACCCTTACACAAAG
Source organism: uncultured Oscillospiraceae bacterium (assembly GCA_964550985.1). Classification (GTDB taxonomy): domain Bacteria; phylum Bacillota; class Clostridia; order Oscillospirales; family Ruminococcaceae; genus JAAYCI01. The sequence goes on along the minus strand of CAZKBM010000004.1, from coordinate 48,687 downwards.
GCCCTGCTTTCGGCCATACCGGTGCCGGATGTACAGATTATGCGCAGCCGCAAGCGCGCCATACGGGGCGAGGTGACCAGCCCCATTGAGCCAAAGCCCGGCTGCCGTTTTGCCCCAAGGTGTGAGCACGCCTGCCCCGCCTGCAGCGAACGGGACTTCCCCCTGAAAGACCAGGGCGCGGGCCACGAGGTGGGTTGCTATTTGTACGAGGGGGCGGTTTAGATGAAAGGCGCCGTTCTGCTGCGCTGTAGGGCGCTGTATGACGGAGTGAGCGGCAGGGTGGAGACCGGCCGGGATATTATGGTGCGGGATGGGCGCATTGAGGCCCTGGGAGAAAACCTGCCCCTGCCCGAGGGCGCGAGGGAGATTGACCTGCGCGCCTTTTTGGTTACCCCCGGCCTAATTGACGCCCATGTGCACCCCGAATTTTTTACCTTTGAGAACATCTATACCGATTTTGCCACTTTTACGGATGAATGGCTGGCCCTGGGGGCGCTGCACACGGCGCAAAAAGCTTTGCAGCGTGGCTTTACCACCCTGCGGGTACTGGGCAGTTTTGCACGGGGCTTTGGGCTGGCAGATGTAAAACGCGCCATAGATGAAGGGCATTTTGAGGCGGCCCGGCTGGTGGTTTCGGCCCACGGGCTAACCGTTTCGGGCGGGCATGGAGACCTTTCGCGCAGCATTGCCAAAAACCCGGTGGTTTCGGGGCTGTTGCAGCCCGGCGCGGCGGGCTCGGGGGTGGATTTTTTTGCCGAATGCGTGCGACGGGAGGCAAAGTACGGGGCGGATTTCATCAAGATTTTGGCCTCGCACGATATGGCGGGCGAAGATGGCCTGGACGAGCGGCTGGAGTTTACCGATGCAGAACTGGAGGCGATTTTTGAGGTGGCCCACGCCATGCGGCTGCCCGTAACGGCCCATGCCTACAGCCCGCCGGTGATGCAAAAACTTGTGCGCTACGGCATAGCGGGCATTGAGCACGGCAGCCTGATGGATGAGGAGACGGCCGCCCTGATGGAGGCGCGTGGGGTATATTTGGTGCCCACCTTTGCGGCGTTTGACGAATTGTTGTATGCCGACGAAAAGGACCCTACCCTAAGCCCACAAACGCGGGAACGGATTGAGAAATATCGCGACAAATTGCTAAAAAGCCGCCAGATTATTTTAAACAGCAAACTGCTGCTGGGCTATGGCAGCGATTTTGTCTCCCGCCATCAGAGCTACGAGAGCTGGCGGGAATTTGGAAGCTGGGCCAAAAGCGGCGCGGCCCCTTTGCGGGCGCTGCAGGCTGCCACCAGCGCAAACGCCGCCATAGTGGGCCGCCCCGGCCTTGGGCGTTTGGAGGTGGGCTGTGTGGCCGATATTGCGGCCTTTCCGTCAAATGCGCCCCAAAACCCCGCGCAGTTTGCCCACTGCCACTTTGTAATGAGAGAGGGGAATGTGGTACAATTGGCCGAAACGGCGGCGGGGGACTGCTAGGTTTTTTGGACGGCGTAAGAAGAGAAGTTTTGCGTCTCTTTTGCCCCTGCTGCACAGGTTCAAATGCGGTATACAGAAAATTGCGATTGAATGAGAAAGGGAGATGCCCAATGAAGAGGATTGACCTGAGAAGCGACACGGTTACAAAACCCACAGAGGAGATGCGCAGGGCGATGGCAAATGCCGAGGTGGGCGACGATGTATACGGCGATGACCCCACGGTAAACCGGCTGGAGGAACTGGCGGCCGAAATGGTGGGTAAGGAGGCGGCCCTGTTTGTGCCCACGGGCACCATGGCAAACCAGCTTGCCATTATGACGCACACCCGCCCGGGCGATGAGATGCTGGCGGGGATACGCAGCCACACCTATATTGCCGAAGGGGGGGCGGCGGCCAGGTTTGCGGGCGTTAGCTGCACCCCCATTGACCGCAGCGACGATTTTATAAGCGCCGAGGATGTGCACGCGAATGTAAAACCCGACGATTACCACTACCCGCGCACCACCCTGCTGTGCCTGGAAAACGCTACAAATGGCGGCATAGCGGCCCCCATGGCCATGATGGAGGCCACCTGCGGGGCCGCCCGCGAGTACGGCCTGAACATCCACCTGGATGGCGCGCGTATTTTTAACACGGCCTTAGCGCTGGGCGTACCGCCCACCCGAATTTGCGCTTTGGCAGATACCATGATGTTCTGCCTTTCCAAGGGGCTTTGCAGCCCGGTGGGTTCCCTGTTGTGCGGCAGTAAGGATTTTATTGCAAAGGCCCGCAGGGCCCGCAAGGCCATGGGCGGTGGAATGCGGCAGGCCGGGGTGCTGGCCGCCTGCGGTTTAATCAGCCTGGAAAAAATGACCAAGCGCCTGCATGAGGACCATGAAAACGCCCAGACCCTGGCCGGGCTTTTGGCCGAGATGCCGGGTATTGAAATTGACCCCAGCCGCGCGCATATCAACATGGTGTGGTGGAAACCTTTGAACCCGGCGTTTTCCTCGCAGCAGTTTGTAGATTTTATGGCCCGCAAGGGAATTTTAGCCAATGGGCTGATGAACGGCCGCTACCGCTTTGTTACCAGCCACGAGGTGGACAAAGAGGATGTACAAGTGGCGGCAAAAGCCCTGGGTGAGTATTTGGATACGCTGTAAGAGGATGTAAAGCAAGCAAAAAGTAATCTAAAGGCAAGCAGAGAGCCACATGACGCACGGTTTGTGCGCTGTGTGGCTTTTTTGTGCCAAATTTCACCCCGTCCCAATTTTTGCGCAACCGTAGGAAGAAAATAAAAGAAATAAAAGAGAGAGTAAAAAAACAAGAATCTTGTTAGTTGGTTTACAGATTTTGGTGAGAATTTCCATTACTCTATTGGGGAAGAAGGCACCAAACCCCAATATTTGAAGCAAAACAATATTTATAGCTGGGCTATAGAATTGGAGGGATGCGTAAATGAAGCGGTTCATTACCGCCTCGGAGGTACAGGCGCTGCTGGCCCGAGGGGAGACTACCCTGACTTGTGGCGCTGAGGATGTGATTACCTCGGCGGCAAAAGACCTGGCGCAGGCAAAGGGCTTGCAGCTTATACGGGCGGGGGCGGGCGGCGCACCGGCCGCAGTGGCGGCCCCTGCGCCTTTCCACCCGGCGGCGGCCCCTGCGCCTGCCTATGCACAGCCCCCGGCGGTAAGCCATGCCGGGGCGGGGGGCATAGATGGCCCATACCAGTTTAACGGAAGGCTGAGCGAGAGTGACTTTTTGCGCTGGCGCGAGGAGTTCCCCATTTTGAAGAATGTGGCCCATGTGGCCAACTGCTCACAAAGCGCGCAGAGCAAGCGGGTGCGCGGCGCCATTGAACGCTACCTGGACAACTGGCTGAGCGTGGGCATGGACTGGGACTACTGGTGCGACGAGGTGGTTTTGGCAAAAGCCGAGTTTGCCAAGCTGATTGGGGCGGACGTGGACGAAATTGCGGTTACGCTTTCGGTTTCGGACGCGATTGGCGGCATTGCCAGCGCCTTGGATTACAGCGGCAAACGGGACAAGGTTGTGGCCACCGAGGCCGAGTTCCCCACCGTGGGGCATGTGTGGCTGGCCAACCAGAAGTACGGCTGCCGGGTGGACTATGTGCCCGTGCGCGACGGCCAGGTGGATTTGGCCGAGTACGAGCGCTATATTGACGACCGCACCCTCATCACATCGTTTGCACACGTGTACTACGCCAACGGCTTTAAGCAGGATGTGGACGCGATTGTGGACATTGCCCACCGCAAGGGCAGCCTGGTGCTGGTGGATGGCTACCAGGCCTGCGGCACCTGCCCCATAGACGTACACAAGCAGAACATCGATATCTACACCACCGGCACGCTGAAATACCTGTTTGGCATACCGGGCATAGCGTTTTTGTATGTGAACAAAAACCTGATTCCCAAGCTGAAACCCGCGCTTACCGGCTGGTTTGGGCAGGAGAACCCCTTCTCGTTTAAGGTGCGCCAGCTGGATTACGCCGAGGGCACCCGCCGTTTTGACACCGGCACCCCCCCGGTGATGACGAGTTTTGCAGCCCGCGCCGGGCTTGAAATTGTGAACGAGGTGGGTGTGCCCGCCATACAGGAGCGCATTGACTTTTTAAGCAAAATTGCCATTCAAGAGGCGGACAAACAGGGCCTGGACATGGTGAGCCCCCGGGATATCGCCCGCAAGGGCGGCACCACGGCCATTCGCCTGCGAATGGATTCTCACCAGATGGAAGTGGAACTGGGCAAACGCAACATCATTGCCTCGGCCCGTGGCGATATCATCCGCGTGGCGCCCCACTTCTACACCACCGGCAAGGACATCATCCATGTGATGGAGCAGATTCGAGATATTCAAAACACGTTTGAACGGTAAAAGAGTACAAAACCGTACTGGCCAGGCGAAGGCCTGGAAAACAGAAAGGGGAGAGGCCTTTTGTATATCTGCAAAGTGGTGGGCAAGGTGGTGGCCACCATCCGTAACCCCCGGCTGGGGCCCAGTGGGCTGATACTGGTGCAGCGCCTTGGCGCAGGCGGCCAGGAGGGCGGGGAACTGCTGGTTGCGGCCGACCCCATTGGCTGCGGCGACGGCGACACCATTTTGGTGACGGGTGGCGCAAATGCCCGTTATGCCCTTGGCGAACAAGAAGCGCCCGTGGATTTGGCCGTGGTGGGCATTGTGGATAGTTACGCCGAAAACACAGCCCCCGCGTCCCCCAAAACCCAGGCGGCAAGCCCCAAAAATTCGAAACAGCAAAACCGCAAATCATCCGTATAAAACCAAACAATTTTAGGAGGTATTGACCCATGAAAGCAAAAGGATTTATTGAGACCCGTGGTATGGTGGCAGCTTATGAGGCGGCCGACACAATGGTGAAATCAGCCAATGTGGAACTGACCGAAAAAATTTCGGTTGGGGCCGGGCTTGTGGCCATTGTAATTGAAGGTGACGTAGGCGCTGTGAAAGCGGCTGTGGACGCCGGTGTGGAAGCCGCCCAAAAGGTGGGTGAGGTTGTTTCGGCCCATGTGATTGCCCGCCCCCAGGCCGAAGTTGAGGAAATTTTTAAGAAATAGAAGTATGACGGACAGGGCGCCACGCCGGCAGTTTGGCCTGCCGGAGGTGGCGTTTTATAGCTCTTTAACCTAACGCAGCGTATCGTTATGCACATAAAAACGCTGCATAACAGTTTTTACCAAAAATTTGCCGCGCAATTTTTTGAAAAACTGTAATAAGAAACAGGGTGAATTTATGGCAGAGACAACCAAGCTTCGTACCTATGCTTTTGTAGATAACATGCAGCCGCAGTATGCCGCCATGACGGGTACGGTGATTAAGGGCGATTTGTGCCTGGCGGGCATGGCACAGCTATACATTGAGATGGAGCCGGGCAGCGGGGTGTATTCCCTTTTGGATGCGGCCTTAAAAAACACCGGCGCAAAGCCCGGCTTTTTGGTGGTGGAGCGCGAGTACGGTGAGATAGAGCTGCATTCTCACGATTTAGCCAGCGTGCAGGAGGCAGGGCAGGCCATTTTAAACGCCTGCAACTGCACCATTGCCGACAGGCAAAAACCCGTTATCGTCTCGCAGCAAATCATCACCAGGGTGGACGCCTACCAGTCACAGCTTATCAACCGCAGCCGCCAGGGCTCGATGCTGTTGCCGGGGGAGAACCTGCTGATTTTAGAGGTGGAACCCGCGGCCTATATCTCCATTGCCGCGAACGAGGCCGAAAAAAGCGCCGATATCAAGGTGATTCATTTTGACCCCGTGGGCAAATATGGGCGGATGTATCTCGCTTCCAACAACCTTTCCGAACTGCAAACCGCTATGCAGGCGGCTGTAACGGCCATTGAACAAATTGACGGTTAGGGCCCATTGCAACCAATAGGGAAGGGGGGAAGCGTGATGAGCGACATTTTTGAAGAGTATTTGGCCGGCATGGCTGCCGGTGGGCAGAATGACGACGACCTGTTCGCAAGCTACCTGCGCCGCCTTGCGCCGCCCTCGCCCGCAGGGCGTGGCCCAGCCAAAACCGGGGGAGGGCCCAAGGCGGCAGAAGCAGCCCCACCGGCGGCTGCGGCAGCCTTGCCCCAGCCCGCCGCAGCCCTGCCTCTGCCTGTGCAAAACGGGCAGGTGTACGATTTGGCCATTCAGGGCGGAAAGCTGGTGCTGCCGGAGTTTGGCCTTTTTGAGGGTGAACTGTATATCCAAAACGGAACGATTGCCTGTGTGAGCGCCGCGGGGGCAAACCTTGCGGCCAGGCAATGCGTAAACGCCGGGGGGCGCTATGTGCTGCCCGGTATCCTGGACCCGCATATCCACCTGGGGCTGTTCCACCCGCTGGCAGAGGAACTGACGGCCGAGACCGCCGCCGCCCTGATTGGCGGCGTTACAACGGCGGGCTGGTTTGTGGGGGCAGATAAGGCCCAGATGGGCGCTTTTGAAGAGGTGGCCGAACAGGTGAACGCCTATTCGCACATCAACATTCTGCCCCATTTTGTCATCAATAACGAGCAGCAGCTTTGCCAGATACCCCGCCTGATTGGGGAGTACGGGGTGCGCTCGTTCAAGGTGTACATGCATGGGGTGCCGGGGCTGATAAACTCCAGCGACGACGCCTTTATTTTGCAGGTGATGCAGCGGTTAAAGGCCAGCGGCGAGGACTGCCTGCTGTGCGTACACAGCGAAAACCACGCCATTGTGGAAGAGGCCACCCAGCGGGTGATGCAAAAAACGGGCGAGCGGGCCACCCTGGCCGATTGGGCCGAAACCCACCCCGCCATGGCCGAAGAAGAAGCCATAGCCCGTATGGCCTTTTTTGCCCAAAAATTGCAGCAGCGGGTGTATATTGTGCACGTTTCCTCCCGCGCGGGGGCCGAGATGCTGCGCAAGGTGAAGCGGGGCAACCCCTATATCATAGGCGAAACCACCTCGCCCTACCTCACCACCACCATGGAGGACTGCGACGACTTCCGCGGTAAGATGGAGCCGCCGCTGCGCGCCCATGCCGATAAAGAGGCCCTTTGGAAAGCACTTTTGGACGGAACCATTAGCACCATTGGCACCGATAATGTAACCGTGCCCGACACCCTGAAAGCCGGGGACGGCAAGGGCATGTTTGGGGCTATGAGCGGCTATGCGGTGCTGGAAACCCACCTGCCCAGCCTGCTTACCGAAGGGGTGATGAAACGCGGCCTGCCCCTGCAGCAGCTTGTGGCCAAAATTACGATGGAGCCGGCCAAGGTGTTTGGGCTGTACCCCCAAAAGGGCAGCCTGATGCCCGGCGCCGACGCCGATATATGCCTTGTGGATATGGAACACTGGGAGGAGGTGAATGCAAAAAACCTGCATTCCCTATCGGGCTATTCCATTTTTGAAAGCCGCAAGCTGACGGGTTTTGCCTCTATGACCATACAGGGCGGGCACATTGTGGCGGCCGACGGAGAACTTGTGGACGGGCCCTTTGGGAAACTGGTGTAAAAAACGGGTGTTTTCATTGTACGGCGTACGAATTGTGTGTGGCAACCTGGGCAAAAGCCTTAGACATGCGGTTGGCTTTTGCGTGAGGCGGCGGGCTTTGCCCGCCCAAAGCAGAAAGGGAGGAACCCTATGCAGAAGAAGAAAGAATACCCCCTGGAGTTTAGGGGAACCAAATTTTTGTCCCTTGTTCCGCTGATTATTTTTGCGATTGGCTGCGTTGTGTTTTTTGTGGCCTGGAAGGCTTTTGACCTGGAAAACCTTGCCATGGGCGGATTTGTGGCCCTGATTATCGGCAGCTTGCTCTCTAAAAACATGGGCAAGTACTGGCAGGCGGTTATTAAGGGAATGTCCAGCGAAATGGCGGGCACCCTGGCCCTGATTTTGTTCGTGGTGGGCATTTTTACAAAGCTCATGGCCCGTGGCGGCGTAGCCGAAGGTTTTGTATGGCTGGGCGGCTCCCTGGGTATCAAAGGTTCCATCTTTACCCTGTTCACCTTTGTGGCCACCTGCATTATTGCCACGGCCACAGGTACTTCCATCGGTACACTGTTCTCCTGCTTTCCCATCTTTTATCCCTCGGGCATCTTGCTGGGGGCAGACCCGCTGTTTTTGGCCGGGGCCATTTTAAGCGGCGCCATTTTTGGCGATAACATCGGCCCCATCTCCGACACCACCATCGCTTCGGCCGCCACCCAAAAGTATATCACCAAAAAGGAATCGGCCGATATTGGCGGCGTTGTGGCCTCGCGCTTTAAATACGCCATTGTGGCGGCTGTGGCCGCCTGTATCCTGTTCGTCATCTTTGGCGGCGGCAGCGGCGTGGGTATGGGGGCTGAGGAAATTATGGCCCGCTACTCTAACCCCAAAGGCCTTATCATGCTCATCCCGGTGGTGGTTCTGCTGGGTGTGGCCATCATCAAGCGCAACATTTTTATCTCCATCACCTGCGGCATCATCGTGGGCACCATTATAGGGCTGATATTCCAAATCATCACCCCGGCCGATATCATCAGCAACAACGAGGGCGCGCTGCAGGGCTTCCTCATCGATGGCATTAAAAACATGCTGGGCACCGTTGCCTACCTGTATGCCGTGTTTGGCATCATGGGCGTGTTGCAGGCCTCCGGCACCTTGGACGCCATTATTGAAGGGCTGGTAAACAGCAAGTTTGCGAAGAGCATCATCGGCACCGAACTGATTATCGGTTTCGGCACCATGATCTCCTCCATCTGCCTGGGTGCGGCCAATGGCCCGGCCATCATCATGTTTGGCCCCATTACAAACGATTTGGGCCGTGTGAAAAGCCTGCACCCCTACCGCCGCGCAAACCTTATGGATGGGTTTGCAAGCTCCCTGCCCGTGCTTGTACCCTTCACCAGCGCCTTCATCTTTATTGTCATTGCCTGTATTTCAGGCCTGATGGAGGAGTACAGCTTTGTGCAGATGCTGAACCCCATTGCCATTGCGGGCGTTACCCTGCACAGCTGGATGCTGTTTATTGTGTTTATGGTTGCGGTAATTACTGGCTGGGGCCGGCGCTATGAGAGCAAGACCGGCGGCCAGACAAAACTGGCTTCTGAGGCTGTAGCGCTGGCGGATGTGCCCGGCGAAGAAGAGGACAGCCTGTAAACCGGTTGCCCAAAAGGCGCGTTGGCGCTTTGGAATTTTGAGGCGAAAGAAGGAAACCCGCGTTCGCGGGTTTCCTTTTCCGTAAGGCGGCCATATTGTGAAGGGGAGGGAAACCATGCAAAAAAGCCCGGCCCATTACCGCACGGCGGCGCTGGCGGTGTACCTGGTGATGTTTTTACAGGGCTGCAGCACCATAATGGTGCCCGCCAACAAAGAGGCATTGATGGCCCATTTTGGCATAGGCATTGGGGAAATTAGCACCCTAATTGCCATACGCGGGCTGGTAAGCGGGGTGCTGCCCGCCGTGTTTGGGGGCCTTTCCGATAAACTGGGGCGCAAAAAGATTTTGCTTTGCGGCCTGGCGTTATTCAGCCTTTACTACCTGGCGCTGCCCTTTTTGCCCGCCTATGCGCCGCTTGTGCTGTTTGCGGTGCTGCTGGGCTGTGCCCACAGCCTTACCGATCCCTCCTGCCAGGCCATTTTGTTCGACGTGTATGGCGACCCCTCCACCAAGATGCCCCTCATTCAGGTTACCTATTCGGCAGGGGCCATACTGATGCCGCTTCTGGTGGGTTTTTTGCTGTTTCAGGGCCTTACTTGGAAATTGAGCTTTTGGCTGGTATTTGCCGTGGCGGCAGCCCTGTTTCTGTTTGCCGCAGGGCTGAACTACCCGCCCAAGCTGCATCGCCCCGCCCCCCCGGCCGAGGAGGGGCAGGCCGCTATACGGCGGCCAAAGGTGCTGCGCGAAGGGCTTTGCCTGTTTTTGTTTGTGGTGTTAAACCTGGTGTTTGTAACCATGGTTAGCAACTGGGTGGATTTATACATGAAAGAGGTTTTTGCCTACCCAGAGGCCGCAGCCGTTATGGTGCTGGGCTATTACCAGGCGGGCTGCATTGCGGGGGCGCTGCTGTTTGTGGTGCTATTGCGCAGGGTGCACACCACCCAGATTTTCGTGTATTTTTCTCTGGCGGCCCTTTTGTTGTTTTTGCTTTGCCTATGGGCGCCAAACCCCGGCCTATTCACCGTTTTACTGGTGCTGCTTGCCGTATGTGCAGGGGCGTTTTTCAGCCTTACCATCAGTTATGGGGGCAACCTGTTCCACACCCATGCGGGGGCGGCCTCGGGGGCGCTCAGTTCGGCCTCCTCGCTGGGGGTTGCGGCGGCCTCGCTTTTGGCGGGCCAATTGATACCCAAACTTGGGGTGCGCGGGCTGTTTGGCTGGCTGCCGCTGGTAGGGGTGCTGTGCCTGCTGCTGGCCGTTTTGATGCGCCGCCAATACAAAAAATTAAACGGTGTGCCATAAGGCCTTTGGCCAAGTGCGCCGCAGCGCGCCCACGGCAAATTTTACAGCAAAATACCCCGCAAATAGGCGGGGTATTTTTGGTTTGATGCGGCTATTCCGAAAAGGCCTCTTCCGGGTATTGCAGCCCGTGCTGGGTGCTTAGGGAGTATTCCAGAAGCTTATCGGGGTCGATGATTAAAAACTTGCCATCCTTGCGGTAGATGATTTCGGCCTTGATGAGGTCGTTTAGCAATTTAGTAACCGAAACCCGCGATGCGCCCACCATACTGGCCAGTTCCTGGTGGGTAAAGCGCATATCTATTTTCAGCCCGCCCTCGGTTTTAACGCCGTACTGGTGGGCCAGGTATACCAGCATTTTACACACCCGGTAGTGGATATCAAAAAAGCTGAGCAGCTCAATGTGGCCGGTGAGCATGAGGATTTTTTTGGCCGCCAACTGGCAAAACGCCTTTGTGATGTTGGCGTCGCCATACACATACTGCAAAAATAGTTCACCGGGCACCTGGTAAATTTGGCAATCGGTTTTGGTGGTGGCCTGCGCGCAGATGCCAAAATCCAAAATGATGGGAACTTCGCCAAAAGCGGCGCCCGCGCCCGCCACATACAGGCTTTTTTCGGCCCCCTCCTGGCTTAAAATGGAAAGGTTGACCCGCCCTTCTTTTACAATGTAAACGGTGCTGGTGCGGCTGCTTTGGTGGTAGATGATATGGTTTTTTTTGTAATGGGCCAGTTTGGCGCTGGGCACCAAGTCATCCCATACCGAAAGATCCCCCTGTATCCAGGGAGATTCATCGAACAGCGATTCGGGATGCAGGTCTTTTTCCAATTTTTTATCACCTCCGAAGCTGTTTGGTTGCCGGGCTTAAAAGGTACTAGGCTTTGGGTGTATATAAAATAAGCGAGAGAAAGCTTAAATCGGCGTCGCCCGTGTTTTCAATGGCGTGGAAGTCGCCCTCTTCGCAAAACATCATATCCCCCTCTTCGAGGCAGTGTTCGCTCTTGTCATTTTCGGTAACGGTGGCCTTACCGTTTACAATCAGGTAAACCTCAAAATCGCCGCTGTGCTGGTGCCAGCCAATCGAGCCGCCGGGCGGCAGGGTGTTGATGGAAAATCCCCGGCCGAGGCCGTGGGCCTCCTCCTCGGTAAGAAAGCTGGAAACTTCGCAGTAGCGTTTCCCATCGCGAAGTGCTTGCACTGTTTTGTCCATCCGATCCTTTTTTTTACGAATCATTGCGGGCCCCCTATAAGGCAAATTTTGTCCTATATAGTATAGCACATCCCCCCTATACAGGCAACGGGGAAAGTGTTATCAAGGGACAAAAGGTTACAAAAGTGTAACAAGGTGTCTTCTTGTAATGCACAACACAGTCTTACTTTTACAAATTTACTATAGTTAGGGTAACGGAAATTGTATATTCTGTTAGAAACAACATTATAGCGGTTATTCCATGCAAACCCAACCAAAAGGAGGCAGACCATATGGCAGAAGTGTATCACGAGCGTTTGAAATCGCCCATTCCGAAAGAAGACCTGATACGACGCACCGAAACCTTACAGGCGGCGATGAAGAAAGAGGGAGTTGACTGTTTGATAGCGGAAAACGTAACCCAGTACCTGGGTGGCGCAAACCGCTGGCTTACCGACACCACGGCCGAAAACCACTACCCCCAGTCCTCCATCCTACCGGCGGAAGGGGAGGTGGGCTATATCGCCTGCAGCGGCCCCCCGCTGGACTTGTACCCCCCTTCCCACCTACTGCGTATTGGCAAACCCTATGCCGCGGCGCCCTATTTTTCCCCGTTTAATTTTACCGGCACCTGGGAAGGCCGCTTTGCGGTAGAGTGGATTAAGAAAAATGGCGCCAAAAAAGTGGGCATTGCGGGTATGCGCATGTTCTACTGGAACTACTATGAATATATCCACGAGATGCTGCCTGAAGTGGAGATTGTGGATATGATGCCGGTGTTCGAGGCCATCCGCGCCCAAAAAAGCGAGGATGAAATCCGGTTTATCCATCAATCGGCCGATATGCTGGACAAGGTGATGAACTACCTCATGGCCATGGCCCTGCCCGGCGTGCGCGAGTATGAGGTGCGCGCCAAGGCCATGCAACTTACCTCTACCCTTGGGGGCGAGGAGATGATTGTGCTCATCGGCTCGGCCCCGCGTGGGGAAACCTTCCGCCCACTCCCGTCCTTTTTCCAAAACCGCACCTTGGAAAAAGGCGACGCGCTGTATGTGCGCCTGTGCTGCGCCGGGCCTGGAGGGCAGTTCACAACCCTGGGCAGAATGTTCTCGGTAGGGGACTGTCCCTCCAGCGCCATGGTGGCCGATTTTGAAAAGGCCGTAAAAGCCGAGGAAAAATTGGCCGGCCTTTTGCAGGTGGGCGCCCAGCCCCAGGTTGTGCTGGCAAGCTACAACAGCTACCTGGAAAGCCAGGGCTTTTTGCCCGAAACCAGCGCCTTTGCCTATGGCCAGGGCTATGACCATATTGAGCGGCCCAGCCTGCAAGCGGGCGAGAGTATGCCCCTTGCCAAAGATATGTGCCTAGGCGTGAACGTTAGCGTTTGCAATGCCACCATTAGCGCCTTTGTGGCCGATAGCTACCTGATTAAACCCGAGGGCGCGCAGCGCCTTGGCCGCACCCCGCTGGCCATACTGCGCACCTAAATCACCTTAAAATTGATGACAAAGGAGAGCGAGGCAATGAGCATTGCTACCAAGATAAGAAAGCCGATTTCCGACCACGAACTGCGCCGCCGCTGGCAGGCCCTGCAAGAGGTACTGCGCCAAAAAGACCTGTGCTGCCTGATGGTACAGGGCAGCAACATGCACCTGGGGGGCTATGTGCGCTACCTCACCGATATCCCCGCCGAAAACAATTACCACATGACGGTGTTTTTGCCCGCCGAGGGCGAGATGACCCTGCTGCGCTCCAGCCTTTCCCCCATACCTGAGTGGGCGCTGCGCGGGGTGGAGAAGGTGGAGTACGCCCCGTTTGTGCCCTCGCTTAGCTACACGGGCGAACTGGAGACGGGCCTTGCGGTGGACTACCTGCGCAGCCACGGCGTAAAGCGCCTGGGCATTGCGGGCAAGGGCTTTTTAACCGCTGAGATGATGCTGGCGATACAAAGCGCCTGCCCTGGGCTTGAGGTGGTGGATATCACCGACGAGTTTGACCTGATTAAGGCGATTAAGAGTGACGAGGAAATGGAGCTCATCCGCGCCTCGGCCTATATTCAAGACCAGATTTACGCCGCCCTGCCCGCCATTGTGCGCCCCGGTTTAACCGAGTACCAGGTGCGCGCCGAGGTGATTGCGCTGCTGATGAACCTGGGCAGTGAAGAGCACCTGGTATTTATGGGCACAGCCCCCCAGGGCAAGCCCTGCGGCATGTCCACCTCTCAGTACGTGAACCGCCGCATCTGCGAAGGGGACTATGGCACCATTTTGGTGGAGGTAAACGGCCCCGGCGGTTACTACTGTGAATCGGCGCGGAACTTTTCGTTGGGCGAGCCCTGCGACGTGCTGGTAAAGGCCTGGGATGTGGCTGTGAAGGCCCAAAAGCTTACGGCTGACCTGCTTACCCCAGGGCGAGACAGCGCCGAGATTGTGGCGCGCTACAATGAGTTTGTGGCCCAAAATGGCTACTGCCAGGAAGGGCGGCTGTACGGCCACTCGCAGGGGTATGACCTGGTGGAGCGCCCCGCCTTTATGGCCCATAATGACAACGGCGTGGAGACTATGAAGATTCAGGCCGGGATGAACTGCTCTTTGCACCCCTACTTTATTGACAAAGAACAGACGGTATATATCAACGATAACTTCTACGTAAGCGAAACCGGCGCCGAGCGCATTCACATCACCCCGCAGGAGATCATCCTGATTTAGCCTCTGGGCAAAAAACACTGGGAGGCGAAAGAAAATGAAAATTGCCATCATTGGCGCGGGGGCCATGGGCAGCCTGTTTGGGGGCCATCTTTCCAAGGTGGCCGAGGTGTGCCTGTACGACGTAAACGCGCAGCATGTGGGGGCCATACAGCAAAATGGCCTTAGGATGACGCGGGGGGAGGAAGAGACGGTGGTGCACCCCCGCGCCACCACAAACCCTGCCGAAATTGGCACGGTGGACGCAGCCATATTTTTTACCAAGTATACCTTTATGGAACAGGCCGTGGGCGATGCGCTGCCCTGCATTGGGCCCGACACCTTTGTGCTGACGCTGCAAAACGGCATTGGCAGCGTGGATGTGATTAAAAAAGCCCTGCCCGAAGAACAGGTTGCCTATGGCCTTACGGCCTACACCAGCGACATGAAGGGCCCCGGCCACATTGAATTGACTACCCAGCAGCAGGTGGGCACCTATTTTTGGCCCTGTAGCGGCAAGGTGAGCGAAAAGGCCAAGGAACTGGAAAAGGTGATGAACGAGGCGGGCTTTCACACCGAGATTACCGAGGGTGTGAACAAGCTGATTTGGCGCAAGCTGATGATTAACTGTTCAGAAAACCCGCTGTGCGCCCTTTTGCGGGTGAATGTGGGCCAGCTTGTAAGCTGTGAGAGTTCCTACGAGATTTTAAAGGCCATTGTGTACGAAATAGCAGACGTCGCCAGGGCCAAGGGCATCGACCTCTCCCGCGAGGAGGGGCTGCGCTATGTGAACGAGGTGAGCGAGGCCGTGCCGGGGCATCTGCCCTCCATGGCGCTGGACGTTGCAAATGGCCGCAAAACTGAAATTGCCTGCCTGAACGAGGCCGTGGCCGCCGAAGGCGCAAGGCTGGGCATTGCCACCCCCACGCTTAGCATGGTGGGGCGGATGATACGCACCCTGGAGGGGCATTACCAGGCGCAGGCGTTTTAAAGTTACGGTTCTGGGTTCCGCTGTGCCAGATTATCGGGTATAATTGCAAAAAAAGCACTGTGGTGTTTTTGCCACAACATTCGATTGAACGGCTCGAGAGGGCTGTTCAATCGAATGGTAGTATCAAAACCCATTCCCAAAGGAGGATGTTTTACAGATGGAAAAAAATGTACTGGTTATGATTCCGGGCCCAACCCCTGTGGTGGCCCCTATCAAAGAGCAGATGGCCCGCGATATACAGGCTTTTGGCGACCCGCGCTTTGTGAAAGATTACAAAGAATTGATTGACGATTTGGGCAAGCTGTTTAACTGTGCGGGCCAAACCTTCCCCATTGCGGGCACCGGCACCCTGGCCATGGAGATGGCCATTGCCAACACCACCAAACGGGGAGACAATGTCCTCATCGTCTCCAACGGCTTTTTTGGCGACCGCTTTATTGATATCTGCGAGCGCAAGGGCCTGAATGTGGACGTGCTGAGCGCCGAGTGGGGGACTTGCATCAGCCCCGAGGAGATTGACAAAAAACTTGCGGAAAAGGACTATGCCGCCATGACCGTGAGCCATGTGGATACCTCCACCGCCGTGGTGGCCCCCATTGAGGCCATTGGCAAGGTGGTGGCAAAACACCCCGGTGTCATGTACATTGTGGACGGTGTAGCCGCCACCGGCGGCGAGTACGTGGATGTGGACGGTTTTGGCATTGACGTGCTGTTCACCGGCTCGCAAAAAGCCTTTGGCGTATGCCCCGGCATGTTGGTGCTGTGGGCGGGCCAGCGTGCTTTAGAGCGGCGCAAGGCCCTGGGCACCATCCCGGAGTACTATGTGGATTTTGACAAGTGGATGCCCATTATGCAGGACCCCGCCAAGTACTTTGCCACCCCGGCCATCAATTTGGTTTGGGCCATGAAAGAGGCCACGGCCATCATTGCCGAAGAGGGCCTGAAGGAGCGCGCCGCCCGCCACCAGAAAAACGCCGCCGCCGCCGCCGCCGCGCTGGAGGCTATTGGCCTGCAAATTTTGGCAAAGCCAGGCTGCCGTGCCGCTACCCTTAGCAATGCCATCTACCCCGCGGGTGTGGACGACGCCGCCTTCCGCAGCACCATGCTGAAAGAGGGCGTGGTTGTGGCGGGCGCCCTTGGCGCCTATGCGGGCAAAGCCTTCCGCGTGGGGCACATGGGCAACATTGACCAAAACACCATGGTTACCATGCTGGGCGCCGTGGAGCGCAGCTTGAAAGCCTGCGGCGCAGAGGTGTGCCCGGGCAAAGCTGTGGGTACTTACATGGCCGAGATGGGCAAATAAAGCCCTGCTTTTGCAAAAAAAGTTAAACAAATTGTTGTATGCCCCCCAAACTTTTTTAGGTTTGGGGGGTTTTTGCTTGTAAAACGACGCGCTGAGCTCGCGCCGATCCACACACTGAAAAATGCTTGGGCATACCCTTGGTATTCCCTGCGCTGTTGGGATAATCTGCCAAACAAATCTGACTGGTAGTTCTTCTATCTCTCTTTGCGCGGTATGGCCTTACAGCAAATGAATAAATTGTAGCGCATAAACACTTGAAAAATCAGGCGCTGCATAACAGTTTCTACTCTGTATATGAGTTTCTTGCAAAAAACTGCTGCACAGCTTTTTGAGAAACTCTAATAGCAAAAGCTTGCTGCGCAACCTTTTGAGAATCTGTAATAAAATTTGGCATTGCAATTACAGCATGCACTTGCTATAATGGGTGGCAATGGATATTAGACTAAGTCTAATAAGAGTATGTCCAATAAGACTATATCCAATGAAGCTATATTTTTATTGAAGGCATGGCAAAATGGGGGCCTTATGAAAAAGCTGATTGTGGACTGCGACAATACCTTTGATGTGCCCGGCTGTGATGTGGACGACGGCCTGGCCCTTTTGTATGCGCTGGGCTGCCGGCGCGCCGAGGTGCTGGGGGTGACGGCCAGCTTTGGCAATAGCGATGTGGAAACGACCTATGCCGCCACAAAGCGGTTGTTGGGGCGGCTGGGCTGCCCTGAGATACCCGTGTGGCGGGGCTGCGCCGCGCCGGGGGTGGAAAATGCCCCGGCTGTTGGATTTTTGCTGGAGATGGCCCAGAAATATGAGGGCGAACTTTGCATTTTGGCCACCGGCGGCCTTACAAACCTTGCCGCCGCGGCAAAGGCGGACAAAAGCTTTTTTACCAAGATACAGGAGATAGCCCTGATGGGCGGCGTGACAAAGCCGCTGTATATACAGGGGAAACAGATGGCGGAACTGAATTTTGCCTGTGATGCAAAGGCGGCGCTTGCGGTGCTGCGCAGCGGGGCAGAGCTTTCAATAGCCACGGCGAACCACTGTTTGGACGTTTTGTTTAGCACCGAGGAGGTAAAGCGGCGCATTGTGGGGCCCTATGGCCTGCGCGCCTGGCTGCACGGCCACATAGCCGCCTGGTTTGACCTGATGCAGCGGCAGTACGGGGGAGGCGGCACCTACAAGTGGGACGTGTTGGCCGCCGCCCAACTGCTGGAGCCCGAGTGGTTTTATGACGCCGCAGGGGATATAAGCCCCAGCCTGCAAAGCCTGCAAAGCGGCGGGTTGCTTGGAGAAGGGCCGCCACTGCGGGTACGGCTGCCCCGGGTAAAAAACCCGGAGGCTTTTAAAGAACATGTTTACAGCTGTTATGAAGCAGTGCTGGCTGCAGCAGAACCGGGGAGGATGACAGGATGAGAGCGGATGCCCAGATGCAAAAGATAGTGGACAAAGCCTTTGCGGGTGAGGCGCTTACCCGCGGCGATTGCAAATACCTTTTGGAGATTGACGAGCGCAGCTATGAATCGGGCCTGATACGGGCGGCGGCTGCGGCCCTGGTGCGGGGTAAGAACGAAAATTCGGCCATACTTTTGGGGCAAATTGGGGTGGATGTGCTGCCCTGCCCCGGCGGCTGCAAATTTTGCACCTTTGGCGAGCAACACACCCATTTTGCGCGGGTGCGTATGCCAGAGGAGGAACTGAGCCAAAAAGTGGCCGAGTTTTGCCGCTATGACGACTTATACGGCCTATACCTGATGACCATGCACGAATATGACCTGGACCACTATTTAAACTGTGTGCGGCTGGCCCGCAAGCTGGCCCCCGCCACCACCCAAATTTGGGCGAATGTGGGGGATTCCAGCCCCGAGGCGTACAAGCAGATACGCGAAGCCGGGGTTACGGGCATTTACCATGTGTGCCGCCTGCGCGAAGGGGAGGACACCGCCCTTTCCAAAGAGGACAGGATGCGCTCGATGCAAAGCGCGCTGGACGCCGGGCTGGAACTGTACACCTGCTGCGAGCCCATAGGCCCCGAGCACAGTGTTGAGGAACTGGTGGACAACATTTTTATTGGTATTGAGATGGACATCTACCAGCACGCGGCTATGCGGCGTGTGGCCGTGCCCGGCGCGCCATTGGCCGAGCGCGGGCAGATTAGCAACCTGCGCCTGGCGCACATTGTGGCCGTCATCGCCCTGGCCTCGGCCACGGTGCCCACCATGGCCTACATGGGCGCGCACGAGCCGGGCGAACTTTGCTACCTGGCGGGCGCCAACATAGTAACGGCCGAAAGCGGCGCAAACCCGCGCGATGCCACCGGTGATACGGCCAAAAACAGGGGTTTGGATATGGCCCGCTGCCGCAAAATGATGTTTGAGTGCGGTTTTGACTACCTGCGCCGGGGAGACGAGAGTAAAATTCGGTTGGATTTTGACTATTTGGTAAAGACGGATTCACTGGTTTAACCTTTGGTTGCCCTGGGCTTAATAGGCTTGCCCGAATGGGGAAATGTATGTTGAAACAAGCTTTTTACAGCAAATGAACAAACTATAGCGCGTAAAAACGGGAAAAAGCAGGCGCTGCCTAACAGTTTCCACTCTGTATTAGATTTTCTCAAAAACCTGCTGCACAGCTTTTTGAGAAACGGTAATAACGCGACGCAAAAATGAGTGTGAAAGAAGAAAAAGATGAAAACACGGTTTAAAAGTGCACTGGCCCTCACCCTGGCATCCGTTTTGTTTACGGCTTTGGCGGGCTGCGCCGGCGCAAGTTCAGCGCAAAGTTCCAAGGCCGCCCCTGCGCAAAGCCCTTCGGCCGGTGCAGCGGTTTCTTCACAGGCTGCAAGCGTAGCCGCCGGTTTTGATGTTAACGCCGATTTTGAGAGCATTATTGAGCAGGCCCGCGGCACCACCGTAACTTTTTACGGCTGGGGGGGAGATGAAAACCGCAACAAATACCTGAGCGGGGAAGTGGCCGAAAAGCTGAAAAAGGAGTACGACCTGACGCTGGAGCTGGTGCCCATGGACATCGACCAGATTTTGGCCAAACTCTCGGGCGAAAAACAGGCCGGTACGGAGACCGGCTCGGTGGATATGATTTGGATAAACGGCGAAAATTTTTATTCCGCCAAGGAGAATGATTTGCTGTTTGGGCCCTTTGCGCAAAACCTGCCCTCTTACCAGCAATATGTAAACGCAGAGGATGCCGAAAACCAGTACGACTTCGGCTACCCCATTGAGGGCTACGAGGCCCCCTATGGCAAGGCCCAATTGGTGCTGATAAACGACAGCGCCCGCACCCCGGAGACCCCGGCCGGCACAGGGGCCCTGCTGGAATTTGCCCAAAAGTACAAAGGCCAGGTGAGCTACCCCGCCCTGCCGGACTTTACCGGCTCGGCCTTTGTGCGGAATGTGATTTATGACATCTGTGGTCACGAGCAGTTTATGGATATGGAGGCGGACAAGGAGACGGTGCGCGCCGCCATTCAGCCCGCCATGGAATACCTGCGGCAGTTAAACCCCTACCTGTGGAACGAGGGCAAGACCTTCCCGGCCTCCAGCGCCGAGATGAACAATATGTTTGCCGACGGGGAACTGGCGCTGTATATGAGCTATGCCCCCTTTGAGGCGGCGCAGAATATTGAGGACGGCCTTTACCCCGAAACCGCCCAAACCTTTTTGTTTGATAAGGGAACCATTGGCAACACAAACTATATAGCCATTGCCCAAAATGCCCCAAACAAGGCGGGGGCCATGGTGGCCATTAACTATATCCTTTCGCCCCAGGGGCAGGCCGGGCAGTATGCAGCCCTGCACACCCTGCCTGTTTTGGATAACACTGCCCTGAGCGAGGAACAGGCCGCAGCCTTTGAGGCGGTAGACATTGGCCAAGGTACACTGACCCAGGAGGAACTGCTGGCAAAACGCCTGCCCGAAATGCCCGCCAAACTGGTGCCCATTATTGAGGAGATTTGGCTGGAAGAAGTGGTGGGTAAGTAGTATACTAAATGAGGCTGTACGATATTTCTTTGGGCAAATTACAGCATTTGAACAAATGTTTTACACCGAAGAATAAAACTGTTTTTGCCGGTGCGGTGTGTAAGTTATTTGTGAAAATGTTGTAAAAAGCCATACCCCCGAAAGGCGGGCTGCCATGCGCAAGTTAACCCCTTATTTGCTGGTGCTGCCCTTGCTTTTGTTGCTGGGCATATTTTTGCTTGGTATTGGCAACGCACTGGTGCAAAGTTTTGGGTACATCCCCGCTTTTGGGCTAAAGCGGTTTACACTGGAATATTACGCCGCCATATTGCAAAACCCCGGTTTTTTGGCCTCAGTACGGCTCAGCCTGTACATCTCGCTGGTATCTTCGGCCGCGGCGGTGGTTTTGGGCACCTTGCTCTGCGCCGCGCTGGTGTACACCGGCAGGGCGCGGGGCTTTGCCCTTTTTATAGCCCGCCTGCCCATTTTGGTGCCCCACACCGTGGTGGCCCTGATGGTGGCGGCAACCTTTTCGCAAAGCGGCATTTTGGCCCGGTTGTGTTACCAACTGGGGCTTATCGGCGCCCCGGCGGACTTCCCCAATTTGCTGTACAACGCGGGCAGCGGCGGTATTTTGCTGGCCTATGTTTGGAAAGAAGCCCCCTTTGTTGCCTATTTTGTGCTGGCCCTGATGGCGGGCATCAGCGCGGGGCTGGGCGAGGCCGCCGCAACCTTAGGAGCCTCGCCCCTGCGCGGTTTTTTTGCCGTGACGCTGCCCCTTTCGCTACCCGCCATCGCCAAGGCGTTTATCATCATTTTTGCCTACTCCTTTGGCGCATACGAGCTGCCTTTTTTACTGGGGGCCACCCTGCCAAGGGCCCTGCCGGTGCAGGCTTACCTTGAGTACACCCACCCCGATTTGCTGCACCGGCCCTACGCCATGGCCATGAATGGGGTGATTTTGCTGTTGACGCTGGGCTTATCGGCCCTATTTTTTGCGCTATTGCGGCAAAGCACCAAAAAGATAGAGGAGGGGGCGCGCCATGCGGGGTAAACCCTTGTTTTTGCGACTGCTTTTGCTGGTGGCGGCGGTGTGTGTGCTGTTGCCCCTATTGCTTTTGCTGGTGTGGAGTTTTGCCAGCCGCTGGCCCTTTCCAAACCTGCTGCCGGGAGGGTTTTCCCTGCGCGGCATACAGGAACTGTTTGGCCCGCAGGCCAAGGCCCCCGCAGTGCTGGGCAGCAGCATTTTGCTTTCGCTAAGTGTGGCGGTGCTGGCCACCCTGGTGGGCTTGCTGGCGGCACGGGCGCTGGCGCTTTACCGCTTTACCGGGCGGGGGCTGGTTTTGTTTGCCAGCGTGCTGCCTATTTTGGTGCCCAGTACGGTGTTTGCCATGGGCGTGCAGGTATTGTTTTTGCGCTGGGGCTGGGGCGATAGCCTGTTTGGCGTGGTGCTGGCGCATGTGATTTGCGCACTGCCCTACACGGTAAATATTTTAACGGATGTGACGGCCGCTTTGGGTAAAGGGCTGGAGGAACAGGCCCAGCTACTGGGCTGCCCGCCCCTGCGGGCGTTCTTTTTGGCCTCGTTGCCGGGGCTTTTGCAGGGGGCCTTATCGGCCTTCAGCATGGCATTTATCATCTCGTTCAGCCAATATTTTTTAACCCTGCTGCTGGGCGGCGGCAGGGTGCAAACCCTATCGGTGGTGATGGTGCCCTTTATCTCGGGTGGAGACCGCAGCCTGGCAAGCGCCTACGCGCTGCTGTTTTTGGTTTCGATGCTGCTGGTGTTTGCCCTGTGCGAGGGGCTGATTCGCCGCTGGGTTGCACCCGGCCCAAAAGGGGAGGAGGCCGCGCCATGAACAAATTGAAAGTGGAAAACTTGTGCGTTACACTCACAGGCAGGGAGATTTTGCACGATATCTGCTTTACGGCGCCCCAGCGGGCGTTCGTGTCGATTTTGGGCCCTTCGGGCTGTGGCAAAAGTACCCTGTTAAAGGCCATTGCGGGCCTGCTGCCCCCTAGCGCGGGCCGGGTGTGGCTGGACGAAAAACCTGCGGACGCCCTGCCCCCCCACCGCCGGGGCGCGGTGATTGTGTTTCAGGATATGCGGCTTTTCCCGCATCTGACGGCGGCCGAGAACGTGGGGTTCCCCCTACGGATGCAGGGTATGCCCAAAAAAGAGTACCTGAAAAAGGCCACGGAACTGTTACAGCGGGTGCAGCTGGGCGGCCTTGCCGGGCGCAAGCCGGCCAAACTTTCGGGCGGGCAGCAGCAGCGGGTGGCCCTGGCGCGGGCTTTGGCTGCGAACCCCGGCGTGCTGCTGCTGGACGAGCCCTTCACCGGCCTGGACGAGAGCCTGCGCGAGGATATGCGCGCCCTGGTGCACAGCCTGCACCGTGAATTTGGCATGACCACCCTGCTGGTGACGCACGACGCAAAAGAGGCGCTGGGGATGTCGGACAGTTTGGTGCTGTTGCAAGAGGGGCGTGTGCTGCAGACGGGCAGCCCCAGGGAGGTGTATGAACGGCCCGCCAGCCGCGAGGCCGCCGCCTATTTTGGCGAGGCGGCTTTTTTGCCCGGACGGGTGCAAAACGGCCGTTTTACCTGCGAACTATTCAGCTTTGCCGCCACCCAAAAAGAGGGGGCGTACCTTGCGGTGCTGCGCCCCCACGCACTGCGGGTGACGGAAGGGGGCCAGGGCTTTTTGCTGGCGCGGGAACAGTATGCCGGTAGCTGCCGTATGGCGGTATTTCGGCATTTGGCCACCGGGAGGGAGATACGCGGGGAATTGCCCCCAAAATGCGAGTTGGAGGTGGGGCGGCAACTGGGGCTTAGTGTAGAGGAAGGCCGGGCCTGCCTAATTGCACAGGAGGAGAGGGCATGACAGAAGCAGAGATATGGGAGGCGTTTGGCCGGGGCTTTGACTGTGGGCAGGTGGTGTTTGCCTGGGCGGGGCCAAAGCTGGGCTACACAAAAAAGCAGGCCCTGCGGCTGGCAGCGGGTTTTGGCGGGGGGATGTTTGCAGGCGACGCCTGTGGCGCCGTAACAGGCGCTGTGATAGCGCTGGGCGCCCGCTATGGGCACTGTAAACCCGCGGATATAGAGGGAAAAGAGGATATAAAACGCAAGGTGGCCGCCTTTCGCGCCGGGTTTTGCCAAAAGATGGGCGCTACCCAGTGCCGGGAGATTTTGGGATATGACATAAGCCTGCCGCATGAGCGGCAAATTGTGCTGGATAAAGGCCTTATGCGGCAGTGCTGCCCCCTGGCCGTGGCCACAGCTATAGGCCTGTTGGAAGAACTGCTGTAAACTGTGCCAAAAAAGGTGGCGTCGCCGGTGGCAAGAAAAATAAATGGCAAAATAATCCATTATTTCGCTTGACAATTGCGAATATTTTGGGTAAAATACACAATAAGAATTCGAAAAATATGTGGTCACTTCTATGTGAACTTGTATAGGCCTGCAATAGGGGCGGGCGTCTCTACCAACCACCGTAAAAGGTTGCCTACAAGTTGCCTGGCATTTTTGTGTGGGCAACTTTAGGGGCAGGGCTTGCGGTGCTTTTTTATTGCTGGATTTTGTAGTGGATTTCTGTTATCTTTATTAGTAAGCTTGCGAAGCAATTTACCAGGCAATATCTGCCGCTGGGAGGGGTGGCAGTAGGCTTTCGCTCCGTATATTTCGTTTCGCAGGTATGATGCAGGTGTTTTGTACAAAGCCCTTACAAGGTGGGAAACCACCCGCGCCGGAAAGCCCTTAGCGCCTTTCTCATTTCCGGTGTGCCACAGGGCGAAAGGCGCGTAGAGTAGAATAGGGAGGAATACTATGAAAAAGTTGCTTAGCTTTGCTCTTGCACTGGTGTTGGTGCTCTCGCTGGCCGCCTGTGGCGGTGCGGCATCCTCTTCTGCGGCGGCTTCGGGCGCGGCTTCGGCTGCAAGCACGGCCCCGGCTGCCAGCGGCAGTACACAGCCCGCCGCCTCTGGCAGCGGTATTGCGAAGGAAGATTTGAAAATTGGCGTTGTACATATTTTGGACCCCTCTGACCAAGGTTATACCTATAACCACGATTTGGGCGCCAAGTACATGATTGAAAAACTGGGCCTGAGCGAGGACCAGTACATCCCGAAATTCAATATCTCTGACCAGGACGCAGCGGCCACCCGCTCGGCCCTGCAGGAGCTGGTAGAGGCCGGTTGCCAGATTATTTTTGCCACCAGCTTTGGCTATGGCCCCACCGTGGCCGAGATGGCCAAAGAGTACCCCGAAGTGCAGTTTGCCCATGCCACCGGTGTGGACGCCCACTTTGCGGAACTGGATAACCTGCACAACTACTTTGCCAAAATTCACGAGGCCCGCTACCTTGGCGGCATTGCCGCGGGCTTAAAGGCCAAAGAGATTGGCAACCCCAAACTGGGCTATGTGGCCGCCGTTCCCTACGCCGAGGTCATCAGCGGCTATACCGCCTTCTTCCTGGGCGCGCAAAGCGTTTATCCCGAAGTGACCATGGACGTTATCTACCTGGGTAGCTGGGGCGAGGCCCAAAAGGAAAAGGAGATTGCCGAACGCCTGATTAACAGCGGCGCGGGCGTGATTTCCCAGCACTCGGACAGCGTGACCCCCGCCATTGCCGCGCAGGACGGCGGCGCCTTCCACGTGGGTTACAACAACGATATGGTCTCAGCCGCCCCCAAAGCCAGCTTACTTTCGGCCCGTATTAACTGGGGTATTTACATGACCGAGGCCGTGCAGCACGTGATAGACGGTACAGCCATTCCGATGGACTGGGATATGGGTATTGTGGAGGGCGCTACCGATGCGGGCGCCGCCTACCTGAGCCCCCTGAACAAAGACATTGCGGCCGAGGGCACCCAAGAGGCCATTGACGCGGCGATTGCCGATATTTTGAGCGGCAAGCAGATGGTATTCCAGGGCGCATTGGTGGATAAAGACGGTAAGCCTTTGGAACTGTACAACTTCGACGGGGACCTCATCTTCACCTTTGAAGATGAAAACTCGGTGTTTGAAGAGTCGGCCGATTTTTCGGCCCCGGCCTTTAACCCTGCGCCCGGCAACAGCCTAAAAGGCATCAACATTATTGAGTAATATAAACAGCGCATAAAGCACAACAGGCAGCTTTGCCAAGATGTTTTGATGGGCGGTGGCCATAGCCGGCCGCCGCCCATTTTCTTAGAGAACACCACACAAAGCCGGCACAGCCTTATTTCCGGCATCAATAGGCGGTGTTGGCTTTTCAGAAATGGCAGGGGTATTGTATTGGCTTTTGGTGTACAGTCAGAGCAAATGAACATAACATGAGATATGCTGCTCTTGGCAGAAACGGCGAATGGCTGCGTTGTCGTCAATCGCAATACATACAGTATTGCTCATTCCTCCGCCTTGCCCTGCACCGTTTCTGCCTGCGTTCGCTATATCTATGTTTTGTTAATCTGCTCTAATGGCAGGCTTCATCCCCCGCAAGGGCTTCTCCTCTTCATCGTGCGGGGCATCTGTTAAAAAAAGGGGTGAATGTTTTTTTGGAAAATGCGCAAAAGCAAGCCATACGCATGTGCAATATTACAAAATGTTTTGGCTCGGTACATGCGAATGAAAATGTTAGCATGGACGTGCGCCAGGGGGAAATATTGGCCCTTCTGGGGGAAAATGGCTCTGGCAAAACCACGCTGATGAACATGCTATCGGGCATTTATTTCCCCGATAGCGGTGAAATTTATGTGGATGGGCAAGAGGTTGTCATCCGCTCTCCCAAAGATGCCTTTGACCTTGGCATAGGCATGATTCACCAGCATTTTAAGCTGGTGGATGTGTTAACTGCGGCCGAAAATATTGTGCTGGGGCTGCCAGGTGGGGTTAGCGTGAACCGCGCGGCCGTGGCAAAAGAGATTAGCGAGATTGCAAACCGCTACGGTTTTGTGATTGACCCGAACAAGAAAATATACAATATGTCGGTTAGTGAAAAACAGACCGTAGAGATTTTAAAGGTGCTGTACCGCGGCGCGGTAACCCTGATATTGGACGAGCCCACCGCGGTGCTTACCCCGCAGGAGACCGAGAAGCTATTTGATATTTTGCGCAACATGAAAAACGACAACAAGGCGGTTATCATCATCACCCATAAATTGAACGAGGTGCTGGCCATCTCAGACCGGGTGAGCATTTTGCGCAAAGGGGTTTGTGTGGACACCGTAAACACCAGCGAGGCCAGCGTACAATCTTTGACCGAGGGGATGGTGGGCCGTGCGGTGAACCTGCAAATTGCCCGCGAAAAAATGGAGGATACCCCCGAGCGCCTGGTGGTAGAACACCTGACCTGCCTGGACGCAGAGGGAATAAAAGCACTAAATGATGTGAGTTTTACCCTGCATGGCGGCGAAATTTTGGGCGTTGCCGGCATTGCGGGCAGCGGGCAGAAAGAACTGTGTGAATCGCTTATGGGGATGCACCCTGTGGCCGAAGGTAAGGTTACCTATGTGGACGGCGAGGTGCGGGAGGACATTACCCATTGCAGCAACACCCAGCGCTGGCACAAGGGGGTAAAAAGCGCCTTTGTGCCCGAGGACCGCCTGGGTATGGGCCTTGTGGCCAACTTGGACATGGTGGACAATGTGATGCTGAAAAGCTACCGCGACCAAAAGGGCTTTTGGCTGGACAGGAAAACCCCCAAAAAACTGGCCGAAGAACTGATAGAGCAGCTGGAAATTGTAACACCCGGCGTTACGGCCCCGGTGCGGCGGATGTCGGGCGGGAATGTGCAGAAGGTGCTTTTGGGGCGCGAGATTGCCAGCAACCCCAAGGTGATTGTGGTGGCCTACCCCGTGCGGGGGCTGGACATCAACTCCTCCTACACGGTGTACGATTTGCTGAATGAGCAAAAACGCAAGGGGGTGGGCGTTTTGTTTATTGGCGAGGATTTAGACGTGCTTTTGGAACTGTCGGACCGCATTGTGGTTTTGTGCGGGGGCAAAGTTTCGGGCATTGTGGACGGCCCTGCGGCCACCAAAAACGAGGTGGGCCTGATGATGACGCGTGTGGCGGGCGAGGACGGGCAGATGCACTGCGCCTGCGCCGAGGAAGCCGAGAGCGGTAAGGAGGT
The DNA here is from genome assembly GCA_964550985.1 of uncultured Oscillospiraceae bacterium. Taxonomy (GTDB): domain Bacteria; phylum Bacillota; class Clostridia; order Oscillospirales; family Ruminococcaceae; genus JAAYCI01. The sequence goes on along the minus strand of CAZKBM010000004.1, from coordinate 21,047 downwards.
GGGGGTATGAGCCGGGAGGTGGCTAAGGCAAAACAAGCCCACGTGCACGAGCCGCTGGTGCGGATGACCAAACGGGATAGCGTAACCCGCCGCTGGGCCTGGACGGTGCGGCTACTGGCCGTGCTTGGTGCGCTGCTTACCGGGGGCATATTGATTGGCGCCCTTGGGCACAACCCCTTCCTTGTGTACAAGGATATGGTGGTGGGCTCGGTAGGTAGCAGCATTGCCTTTAAGGAGACCATTCGTATAGCCATACCCCTTTTGGTAACGGGCCTTGGCATTGGCATAGCCTTTAAAATGCGCTTTTGGAACATAGGCGCAGAGGGGCAGATTATTGCCGGGGCGCTAGCGGCCAGCTATTTTGCCCTATTCCAGTACAAAAATATGCCCAGCTGGCTACTGCTGGTGGTAATGGGCATTGTGGCGGTAATTGCCGGTGGCATTTGGGGGTTGATACCCGCCATCTTTAAGGCAAAATGGGGCACGAATGAAACCCTGTTTACCCTGATGCTGAACTACATTGCGCTGGAAATTTTACGCTACTTCCAGTACGGACCGTGGAAGGACCCAAAACAGATGGGCTTTCCCAAAATTGCCATGTTTGACGATGCAGCCCGTCTGCCAAAAGTACTGGGCGTGCAGGCAGGCTGGATTATTGCCCTGCTGCTGGTGGTGGCGGTGTATTTTTACATAGGCAAAAGCAAACAGGGCTATGAGATTACCATTGTGGGCGAGAGCGTGCCCTCGGCCAAATATGCGGGCATCAATGTAAGCATGATTTTAATGCGCACCATGTTTATCTCGGGCGCGGTGTGCGGGCTTACAGGTTACCTTACGGTGGCGGGGGCCAACTATACGTTATCGGAAACCGTTACGGGCGGGGTGGGCTTTACAGCCATTACCGTGGCCTGGCTTGCCAACCTAAACCCCGCCGGTATGATTTTGATTTCGGCCTTTATTGCCCTGTTGCAAAAGGGCTCAAACTCCATACAAACCATTTACAAAATACCCACTTCGGCGGCTGAAATTCTCACCGGGCTCATCCTCTTCTTCCTGCTTGCCTGTGAGTTTTTCCTGCGGTATAAGCTGGTGTTCCGCAGCAGAAAGGAGCACGGCCATGAGTGATATTTTAAATGATTTGGTGCTGTTTTTAAACGCCGCCGTGCTGGCGGCAACCCCGCTGCTTTTTGGCACCTTGGGCGAAATTTTAACCGAAAAAAGCGGCAACCTGAACCTGGGCGTTGAGGGCATGATGATGATGGGCGCGGCCTGTGGTTTTTCGGGCGCGTGGCTGTTTGAAAACCTGGTTGGCGCCGGGGCAAACCCCTGGCTGGCCGTGTTGTTTGCGCTCATTGGCGGCTTTTTGGCAGGCGCCTTGGGCGGGCTGATTTACAGCGTTATTACCGTAACCTTTAGGGCCAACCAAAATGTTACCGGCCTCATTTTAACCATTTTTGGGGTGGGGATGGGGAACTTTATTGGGGAGTTGCTGGGCAACAAAGCCGGTGGTTATGCCACCCTTTCAGACGCAACCAAAAATATCTTTACCAATGGGGGTATCCCCGGCCTAAAGGACATCCCCTACATTGGCAAGCTGCTGTTTAGTTACGACTTTATGGTGTACCTGGCCATTGCGCTATCTATAGCCATGCTGTGGTTCCTGAATAAATCCCGCAAGGGGTTAAACCTGCGGGCTGTGGGCGAAAGCCCCGCCACAGCCGATGCGGCGGGCATCAATGTAACCCGTTACAAGTACCTGGCCACCTGTATTGGCGGGGGCATCTGCGGTTTGGGCGGCATGTATTTTTCGCTGGCAAGGTATTCCGGCACCTGGGTGTACAACTGCGTGGGTGGCCGCGGGTGGATTGCCGTGGCCCTGGTTATTTTTGCCGCGTGGAGCCCCACCCGCGCCATTTTTGGGGCGCTGCTGTTTGGGGGCCTCTCGGTGTTGCGGCTTTACCTGCCCCCAACGGGTATTCCCACACAGGTGTTCGACGCCATTCCCTTTGTGGCAACGGCCCTGGTGCTTATTTTTACCAGCATACGCCAAAGCCGAGAGCACAGCCAGCCCAAAAGCTGTGGCAACAATTACTTCCGCGAAGAGCGGTAGACCTGTGGTTTTGTAAAGCCTGTATATTTTGCGTTTTTTTAAATGGCAAGTGCCGCCCAGTAATGGGGGCGCTTGCCATTTTTTACGCGGTGTTGTAAAATAGTTACTATAGTTTTTGTAGGTGATTGTACTGCCATGAACCGTTTGGCGGTAGAAAGCAAGGAGGACCAATGGGCCTAACGCGATATATTGGCGGGCAGTTTGCAAACCCGCAAGGTTTTGGGGGGAAGCTTAGCACCTATTTTATGAACCGGCTGAACCAGCGCCAGTACCACGCTGTTATGCGCGCTTATGATATGGCAAGGCCTGGCCGGGTGTTGGATATTGGATTTGGGAACGGCTATCTGCTGGAAAAACTGGCCCAAAAGGGCAATGCCCAGTTTTGCGGGGTGGATATTAGCCCGGATATGGTGCGGCAAGCCGCAAAGCGGAATGCAGAGGCCATAGCGGAGGGCCGCCTGGAACTGCGGGAAGGAGATGTAAGCCGCCTGCCTTACCCGGACGGGCACTTTGATTTTATCTATACGGTGAACACCGTATATTTTTGGCCGGATTTTGAAAAAGGGCACAGAGAGGTGCTGCGCACCCTACGCCCCGGCGGGGTGTTTGTAAATGTATTTTACACAAAAGAGTGGCTGGAAAAGCTGGCCTATACAAAATATGATTTTGCCACCTATACCCCGCAGAAATTGGTGGAGGCGGCGGGCCGCTTGGGTTTTGTAAAACCCGAATTAGCTGAACTGAAAAGGAATAGCGCCTACTGCCTGAAAGCGTATGTGCCGGATAAGGGTGAGGTTTTGTCCGGCGTGTAAAAAGTGGACTTTGCTTTTATTGAGCGAACTATGGTAAAATATAAAAAGAGCAAACGACCCCACGCAAAAACAAGTATCGAAAAACGAGAGGTAGAGACAGATGAGAAGAAGTGTGCTAGCCATCTTTGCACTGGGCCTGTGCCTGGGCCTTGCCGGGTGCGGCGGTGTTTTGCCCAAAGCCGCCGCGTCACCTGCGCCCGCAGTATCCTCTACGGTGGCAGAAGAACCGGAAGTGAGCAGCCAGAGCAAAAGCCGCAGCATTGCCCAAAGTGAAAAAAAAGATGCCCCCGCGCAAAATACAAAACGCGTGGGCACAGATGAATTTGGCTATGTAAGCGTACCCGAGGATTGGGTGAGTTTTGTGGAGGCTACGGGTGGGACGGACTGGCAGTACAGCGACCCCACGGGTACCAGCATCATCACCCTGAATACCTTTTCTACCGAGGGGCTGACCGAGGAAGAAAAGAAGGCTGTAAGCCCCGAAACCGCCGCCCAAAGCGTTTGGTTTAATATAGAGAATGGGGGCGGCACCAGCGCTATAGAGGGCGCCAAGGTGGAGTTTGCGGGCTTTGAGGCCTACCAGGTGTACGCCGCCTATGAGGACGGCACCTTTTTGGTAACCTGGTGCTTTGAGCCCGGCGACGGGCAGATACATTATGCCGCCGCCGAGGGTACGGGCGACGGTGTTAGCGAGGTGGTATCTATTTTAGAAAGCACCTGGGCGATGAGTGAATAAGGGATAAAATGGGTAGGGGATAGACAAGCACAGGCCTTGGCATTTGTTGCCGGGGCCTGTGCTTGTTTGAACATTGCCGGCTATACAAACCATTCGGCCACAAATACCGCCGCACAGGCAAACAGCGCCACGGTGATAAGGCTTTTGCCCCGGTAGGCCAAAACCAGGGCCACCACAAAACCAATGGCCGCCGAAAGTACGCTGTTTGTGGCGGTTAAAATGGCGGGGAAGGTCATAACCGAGAGGGTGACATAGGGCACGTAGTACAAGAAGGAACGGATGAAAGGGCTTTGTATCTCTCGCCGCATAAGGGTGAGGGGCAGCATACGCACAAGGTAGGTTACCAGGGCCATAATGCCGATGTAGAGGAAAACATTAGGCCGCATGGGGGTTTTCCTCCTTTACGGGGAAGAAAAATGCCGCGCCGCCGGCCAGTAATACCGTTAACAAAATGATGCGTAGCCCCGGTGAAATGCCGCTTACCAGCGGCGCATAAGTAAAAACGGTGCTGGCCAGCATGGAGATGAGGATGAGGGCCATGAGTACGCGGTTTTTGCGTGCGGGCGGCAAAATTACGGCAATAAACATGCCATACAGGGCAATGCTTAAGGCGCTGAGCAGCCGCAGAGGCAATACCCCGCCCAGCACCACACCCAGCAGGGTGCCCAGCGCCCAGCCGGGTATGGCCACCGCCATAAGCCCATAGGAATAAAAGGGGCTTAGCTTGCCCTGCACTAAAACCGAAACCCCGAAGATTTCATCGGTGACGCCAAAGGCAATGAGAAAGCGGTGGTAAAACGGTTTTTTGGCGTCTAATTTTTGGGAGAGTGCAAAAGACATTAAACTGTAACGCAAATTGATGATGATTTGGGTGAGGGCCAGCTCATAATAGGGGGCCGAGGCCGTGATGAGCCCCAGTGCGGCAAATTGCCCCGCCGAGGTAAGGTTTGTGGCCGACATCAGCGTGGCGGGGAAGGGGCCAAGGCCGCCATTTTTACACATGATGCCGAAGGTGAATGCAACGGCCAGGTAGCCAAGGCAGATGGGGATGCCGTCATGCATCCCCTTTTTCCAGCAGTAGAGCTTGCGTTCCAAAGGGGGTTACTCCTTGTTGTTATTTGCGGGGGAGGGGGGGCTTATAGCAGGCTTTCGGCCAGTTGGTCGGGCCCTTCGCCAGCCACCAGCCATTGGTTTAGCTTGGTAATGGTGATGGCGATAAAAATGGAATCGGCTGTAAATTCAGAGCCGTTTTCAAAAGCGCCGGGGTAGCGTGCGGCGTAAGCACTGCGCAGGGCGGCAGTTTCAGGGCTTTGCAAACCGCCCAGTATCCGGGCGCGGCCCTGCAGGTAAAAGGTGCCAAGGCACACCCCCACATTGGGGTTTGCCAAAATTTGGGCGGCCTTGCGGCTGGTGTGGTTTGTGCAAAATACAATTTCGTTGCCCTGCCTAAGCCCGCTTACGGGGCGTATGGTCACCACATCATCTTTGCTGGTGGCAAGCACCAGGCTGTCGGTGCGCGTAAGTTCTTGCCAAAATAGCTGTAAGTCTGCTTGCATCGTTGTTTCCTCTCTGTCCTCGGGGCTGCTTCATTCTGTCCTTATGCATTATAACAGGTTCGGCCATGGCAGGCAAATACTTGGTAAAAGGCGTGCCTGCCATGGGCTGGCTATTTTGCAGGGGGCTTGTTCCCTCTATTGGCAATTAAGGCTTATTGCCCGGTAAGAATTGAAATTGAGGGGGAAAGCCGTTATAATATTTTTATTGTGGTTTTGTAAAGGCCTGTGTGCAAGAAAAATGAATAAAATAGCGATAAAATGAAAAATAGTGTTTTATTCTATATGGAGATTGGCATTTATTTGTGCAAAGGCTTAGGCAAGGCTGTGGGCAGGCTTGGGGCAATTGCCCTGCCCGCCCAAGGGCGGCGCGCGGCGGGGTACTGGGGTTTGTATACTACGGGCAGTGGTTTTGGAGGAAATGATGACGTTTTTTGATGTTGTGGCGCTGGCAGGGGGCTTGGCCCTGTTTTTGTATGGCATGACTATTATGGGCAGTGGCCTTGAAAAACTGGCGGGGGGCCGCACCGAGAGTATTTTGCAAAAACTCACTTCATCCACCACAAAAGGGGTGCTGTTCGGGGCGCTCATCACGGCCCTTATCCAATCTTCCTCGGGCACCACGGTGATTATTATTGGCCTGGTAAATAGCGGTATTATGCAGTTACAGCAGGCCGTGGGCGTGGTGATGGGCGCCAATATAGGCACCACAGTTACGGCGCAACTGCTGCGCCTTACCGATATTACGGGGGATAACTTCTTTTTAAGGCTGCTAAAGCCCAGCACCCTGGCGCCGGCCCTTGCCTTTGCGGGCATGTTGTTTTATGTGTTTATGAAAAGCGCCAAAAAGAAGAACATTGGCCAAATTTTGCTGGGCTTTGGTATTTTATTCAGCGGTATGTTTGCCATGGAAGGGGCAGTGATGCCCCTGCGCGACAGCCCCCTGTTTGTAAGCTGGTTTAGTGAACTACAAAACCCGTTTTTGGGCATTTTGGCGGGCGCTTTGGTTACGGCGCTCATCCAGTCGTCCTCGGCGTCGGTGGGCATATTACAGGCCCTAACCGTAACGGGGGCCGTTACCTGGGGCAGCGCCATACCCATTATCTTGGGGCAGAACATAGGCACCTGCGCCACAGGGCTTATTGCCTCGGTGGGGGCCAGCAAGGCGGCCAAACGGGTGGCCTACTGCCATTTGTATTTTAATATTGTGGGCTCGCTGCTGTTTGTGGGCATTATTTACGGTGTAAAGGCCTTGGTTGGTTTTTCCGCCTGGGATGACCCCATTGGCAAAGGGGACGTGGCAAATTTCCACACCCTGTTTAATGTGGCGGCCACGCTGGTGTTTTTGCCCTTTACCAAATGGCTGGTAAGATTGGCCGAGTGGACGGTGCGCGAACGCCCGGGCGACAGCCACCCCGAACTGGAGGAGACCATTTTGGACACCCGCCTGTACCAAAGCCCCTCGGTGGCCATTGCGCAGGCCCGCAAGGCGGTGGAGCAGATGGCCGATGTGGGGCAGTTGATACAAGGGGACGCAGCTTCCCTGCTGGTAAAATTTAGCGCCGAAGGGGCCGATTTGCAGCAGCAGAGGGAGAGTGTGATAGACCGGCTGGACGTGAGCATTACAAACTATCTGGTGAACATGAACGAACTGGACCTGAGCGAATACGAGAGCCGAGAGGTGACGAAGCTGCTGACCTTTGTTACCGAGTATGAGCGCATTGGGGACTATGCCATCAATATTGTAGAGCGCGGCGGCGAGATGTTTGATAAAGAGATACGCTTTTCGGAGCAGGCCCAGCGGGAACTTTTGGTGCTGAACGCGGCGGTGGGCGAGAGTTTTGACCTGGCAACCCAGGCCTTTACCCACGACGATACCGACGTGGCCGCCAGGGTGGAGCCCCTGGAAGAGACGGTGGACGCCATATGCGAGCTTTTGCGCGAACGGCATATTAAGCGCCTGAAAGCCGGGCAGTGCAGCATTGAAGCGGGCATTGTATTTTTGGAGGTACTTACAGACTTTGAGCGTATTTCGGACCATTGTTCCAACATTGGGGCCCGCCTTTTAAGCCAGGAGGCCGAGGTGATGGACGCGCACGAACTGCGCCGCAGCCTGCACAGGGGCGATGAACCCCGCTACAATGAACTGGCCCGCCAATACCGTGTAAAATACCTGGGGCAGATGGAGGAAGAGGAGACCGGAGGCGCTGTGCAGCTTGCGTTTACGGCGGAAGAAGAGCGCTGATGCAGCGTTTGGAAAGGCCGCCTGCGCAATCTTTTGAAAAACTGTAATAGTTGGCTAAATTATCGAACACACCCTAGCCAGTTATCACAGAGTTTATCGTAAAAGGCCTTCCGGCGTTTGCCGGAAGGCCTTTTTGCGGGCGTAACTTTTTGGGGCGGCAAAGGAATTTAAAAAATCATGTCGCCGCTGTGGGTGTGGCTTTCGGCCATGTTTTCAGCCGGGGCGGAGGCTGGGGGCAACAGGTGCTGGGCGGGAGTGCCGCCGTTATCGCCGCGCAGCTTAAAGCGGGTGATGAGCTGTTTCAGCATTTGGGCCTGGCTGCTGAGTTCCTGGCTGGACGCAGCCGATTGCTGGCTGGTGGCGCTGTTTTCCTGAATGACCCGCGCCACTTGGTCCACGGCCTCGTTCACCTGGCTGGTGGAGGCGCAGGCCCCCTGCGATTGTTCGGAGACCGTTTGCAAAGAATCGCTGGTGCGCTGGATACCTTCTACAATTTGGGCGAGGGATTTTGCGGTTTCCTCGGTGATGGAGAGGCCAAGTTCGGCCTTTTGCACACTGGCCGAGATGAGGGTGGCCGTCTCTTTGGCGGCGTCGGAACTTTTGCCCGCCAGATTGCGCACCTCATCGGCCACCACGGCAAAGCCTTTGCCCTGTTCGCCCGCACGGGCAGCTTCTACGGCGGCGTTCAGCGCCAGGATGTTGGTTTGGAAGGCGATGTCATCGATGACCTTGATGACCTGTTCGATGGACTGACTGGCCGTGTTAATCTCCTGTACGGCCTCCATCATCCGCTGCATTTGGTCGTTGCCCTGCTGGGCAATTTGACGGATGTTGACGCTGTCGGTGGCCACCTCCTGCGAGGTTTGGGCGCTTTGGTTGGCCTGCTCGTTGATGGAGGCGATGTTGGCGCTAATCTCCTCAATGGTGGAGGCTTGTTCGGTGGCGCCCTGTGCCAAAAATTGGCTGCCGTTGGCAATCTCGCCCGAGGAACTGGCCACCTGCTCGGCCACGGCGTGGATGTCGCTGAACATACTGTTCAGGTTGTGGGTCATGTCGCGCAGGGCGCCGCCCATGGTGTCCTCGTCGCTCAACACCTCGATATCGGCGGTCAAATCTCCGGCGGCCACGGCCTCTAAGTTTTTAGAAATATAGCTCACGCGGTCCACAAATTTGGCAAATGCCCCAAGGGAAGTGCCCAGTTCGTCTTTGGCCTCGGCCTCTTTCAGCACATCCTTGCGCACTTCTTCACTAAAAGCCAGGTTGCCCGTGCTGCCCGCCTGCTGCAGCACGCTTACCATTTTACCCAAGGGGCGGGTGATGGCGCGGGTGATGAGGCTGCCGACGATGATGGCGACCACAATGGCCAGAACCGCAACGGCTATCATGATAATCATGGTTACAATAGAGCTTTGGATGATGCTTAGGAGGGCGGTGTTCACCGTTTCAGAGATAACCTCAACGGCACCCTTGGTGGTGCTGGTTAACACTTCCAGTTCTTCACGTGCCTGTGTTACAAGCTGGGTGTTGTTGTTGATGTCGTCTACCACGCCCTGTGTCTCCTGCCGGTAGGCGGCCAAGCTGGCGCTCACTTCACTTAAGGCGGCTTTATCGGCGGCGCTGGTCAGTTTGGTTTCCAGGGCTTTTACATCGCTTTCAATCGCGTCAAGCATCTCGTTGATTTGGGGCAAAACGGTGATATCTTGGCTGAGGGTGAGTTTGGCGCTGATGATGCGCAGCTGCTGTACCTCGGAGATGATTTTTTGCGCCACCACCAGGGTGCTGGTGCCACCGTTATTGCCTGTGGCCAAGGGGGCAGCAGGGGCGGCTGAAACGGTGGCATCTGTTGCTGCGGCGTCTTCTTTCACGCCGTCTACGGCCTCTGTGCCGGTCTCTTTAGGGGGGGTGTCTGCATCTGCGGTGGTGCTGCCGAGGGTGGTTGCCTTGGGCAGTACCGCACTGCCTGTGCCCGAAGTGGTGAGGGTATCCACCAGTTTTGTGGCAGTGGTGGCCATATCCTCGGCGGCGGCACTCATCTGGGCCACATTGTCATTGATGCTGAGGTCATTGTTGTGGATATTCTCCAGCGTTGGATACAACAGGGCAAACTGCTGGCGTAACAGCTTGTTGGCCGAATCGTACACCTCGGCCTCTTTGGGGTCCATCTGGGCGGTCAGGGCCTCCAGGGTGTCCAGCCTTTTCTCAGCAGTTTGCAGATTGGTAAGGGCTGTATTGTATTCGTCATTTTGATAGTCAGAGGAGGTGAAAACCGTTCGCAGGTCCACGCGCGCTTCGTTGATTTCGGTAAGCAAAAAGCTGCCCTGGGTTTGAATATCACTGATGATTTTGATGTCCTGTAGCTGGTTGTTACGGTCAACCGAAGTGAACACGATAACGCCTAAAATGACCAAAATCATGGCAACTACAATGCCAAAGCCCACCAGTAATTTTTTTCCTACCGGCAAATTTTCCATGTTGATAAGCCCCTTTTTATGTAATTTGATATTGTTCTGCCACAAATCCGCTGGAAAGCACCTCTATCATAGCACAAAGTGGCACAAATGGGCAAGAATATAAAGCATCCTGCCGCAATATTAGCGCGGCAGGATGCTGCTGGTGTGAAAGGGCGATGCGGCAGGCCTATTCACCGGTGGGTTCCGCAGGGGTGGGGGGCGCCTTTGCGCCGTCCCCCTGCTTTTTTAAGCTGGCCAGGTAGCTTTTTGGGCCCTGCACATATAGGCTATTTCCCCGGCAATCGATGGCCACGGTGGCGGGAAAATTCACCACAGTCAGTTCATGGATGGCCTCGGGGCCAAGGTCCTCATAGCAGACCACCCGGCAGGCCGTTATGCACTGGGCCAGCAGGGCCCCCGCCCCGCCCAGCGCGCCAAAGTACACGGCCTGGTTTTCGCGCATGGCATCTACAACCGCCGCGCTTCGCTGGCCCTTGCCTATCATGCCGCGCAAGCCCTTGGCCAAAAGTTTGGGGGCGTAACGGTCCATTCGGTAGCTGGTGGTGGGCCCGGCCGAGCCGATGACCTGGCCGGGTTTGGCCGGGGTGGGGCCCACATAGTACAAAATGGCGTCTTTTAAAGGCAGGGGTAAGGGGCGGCCCTCTTCCAGCAGTTTTACCAGCCTTGCGTGGGCGGCGTCGCGCGCGGTGTACAGGGTGCCGCTAATCAGCACTCGGTCGCCCGCGTTCAGGGCGTAGGCCGCGGCCGCCAAAAAAGGGGTCTCAATTCGTATATCCATAGCCGTCTCCCTGCCTCCTTTACAAACTATTATAATACGGCGGCCGCGTGGCGGGCGGCATGGCAGTTCAGGTTTACCGCCACGGGCAGCCCCGCAATGTGGGTTGGGCCGGCTTCCACACAAACGGCCAGGGCCGTGGTTTGCCCCCCAAAGCCCTGCGGGCCAATGCCCAGGGCGTTTACCCGGCGCAGAATCTCTGCCTCCAGCTTTGCGTAAACCGGGTTTGGGTGGGGGCTGTTCAGCGGGCGCAGCAGCGCCTTTTTGGCCAGCAGGGGGGCCTTGTCAAAATTGCCGCCCAGGCCCACCCCCACCACCACGGGCGGGCAGGGGTTGCCGCCGGCTATCTGCATAGTTTCCACCACAAAAGCCACTACGCCCTCCTCCCCGGCCGAAGGGGGAAGCATGGCCAGGCGGCTCATGTTTTCAGAGCCGATGCCCTTGGGCGCTACGGTGATGGAGAGCGTGTCGCCAGGGACAATTTCGGTGGTGAGAAAGGCCGGGGTATTATCCTTTGTATTTTGGCGCAAAAGAGGGTCGCGTACCACGCTTTTGCGCAGGCAGCCTTTCGTATAGCCTCGGCGCACCCCTTCGTCAACGGCCTCGGAGAGGCTGCCGCCAGTGATGTGTACCTCCTGCCCAAGCTGCAAAAATACGCAGGCCATGCCGGTGTCTTGGCAAAGGGGGCGGTGCTCGCGTTTTGCAAGGCGCAGGTTTTGGCCCAGCTGCAACAGGGTTTCGGCGGCCTGGGGCCAGGGCTCCCGGGCGGCGCAGGCGGTAAGGCGCTCCTCCACGTCGGGGGGAAGTGTTTCGCTGGCCTCAATACACAGGCGGGCCACGGCCTCACTGATGGCCTCGGCGGATATCTCTTTCAAAAAGCAGGCTCCCCCTTACATCAAAAAAATGGCTTGCCATTCTGCAGCATTTGTTCAAAAGTTGCAGGTGCAGCACAGCGAAAACCTGCGCAGTGCATCAGCTAAATTATAGGGGGAAAAATCGCCGCAGTCAAGGCGGCGGTGCGGGCGCTTTTGTTTTGAAAAACCGCAAGAAAAAAGAGGTACACTTCCCCCCGCTTTCGCCCCCTTGACAAAGGGGGCGGGGCCAGGGTATAATTAGCAGCGGTGTAAAGCAAAAGGCTTTACATGGGCCGCCCAAACAGGCCGGAGGAAGGGGGAAGCCGTTTGGCAAAGAACCTGGAACTTTCGTACTTGATTGATTTTTATGGCGATGTTTTGACCGATAAACAGCGCGATGTGATGGAACAGTACTATAATGACGACTTTTCCCTGGCCGAGATTGCGGAAAATTTTGGCATCAGCCGCCAGGGCGTGCGCGATTCGATTAAACGGGGCGAGGCCATTTTGCTGGATTTAGAGGAAAAGGTGGGCTTTGCCCGCCGTTACCGCGATATCCAGGCGGGGCTTGCCAAGCTGGACGAACTTGCCAAAGACCTGGAGCACCAGAGCAAGGGCGGGTATTTAACCGCCGATACCATAGCGGGCAAGGCGGGCGAGATGCGTAAAGCCATTGAGGCCCTGGCCGAGTGATTGCACCCGGTTTTTGCAACGCAGTATCCGCGCGAAATTTGTAGGTGGCGTGCCGCGAACGGGTTTTTAGAGGTTGCCACAGGAGAGGTAGGCTGTTATGGCGTTTGAATCTTTAAGCGAGCGGCTGACGCAGGTTTTTAAAAAGCTGCGCGGCAAGGGCAAGCTGAATGAAAACGACATTAAAGCCGCCATGCGCGAAGTGCGTATGGCGCTGCTTGAGGCCGACGTAAACTATAAGGTTGCCAAAGATTTTATTGCCGATGTGACAGAGCGCGCCGTGGGGCAGGAGGTGATGGACAGCCTGACCCCCGCCCAGCAGGTGGTAAAAATTGTAAACGAAGAGCTGACCGCGCTGATGGGCAGCGAAAGCGAATTTGTGCATATAAACGCTGCCCCGCCCACCGTTATTATGATGTGCGGTTTGCAGGGCAGCGGCAAAACCACCCATACGGCAAAACTGGCCAAGTTTTTTACAAAACAGGGCCACCGCCCCCTGCTGGTGGCCTGCGATATATACCGCCCGGCCGCTATTGACCAGTTGCAAGTGGTGGGGGAGGCCGCCGGGGCCCCGGTGTTTACCCTGCCGGGGGCAAAACCCGAAGAGATTGCCGCCAAAGCCTATGCCCACGCGAAGGACCACGGCAACGACATTGTGATACTGGACACGGCGGGCCGTTTGCATGTGGACGAAGAACTGATGGGCGAATTGACACGGGTGAAACAGGCCGTAAAGGTGGATGAGACCCTGCTTGTGGTGGATGCCATGGTGGGCCAGGACGCCGTGAATGTGGCCGAGAGTTTTAACAATAAAATTGGCGTGGACGGTGTGGTGCTTACCAAGCTGGACGGCGACACCCGCGGCGGCGCGGCGCTGAGCGTGCGGGCTGTTACGGGCAAACCCATCAAGTTTGCGGGCGTGGGCGAAAAGCTGGACGATTTGGAAAGCTTTTACCCCGATAGAATGGCCTCGCGCATTTTGGGCATGGGCGATGTGCTGACCCTGATTGAAAAAGCCCAGCAGACAGCCGACGAAAAGGACGCCGAGGTGGCCGCCAAGCGGCTGATGGAAAATAAGTTCGACATGAACGACCTTTTGAGCCAGTTGCAGCAACTGAAAAAGATGGGCGGCGCTTCGGCGCTGATGGGGATGCTGCCCGGCGCACAGGGCGCTTCGGCCGATGTGGATGAAAAAGAGTTTGTGAAGGTGGAGGCCATCATCCAAAGTATGACCCCCGCCGAGCGGGAGAAACCCTCGATTGTGAAGCCGCAGCGCAAAAGGCGGATTGCCGCGGGCAGCGGCACGCGGGTGGAGGATGTAAACCGACTGCTTAAAATGTACGAACAGATGAGTAAGATGGTGAAGCAGTTTAGCCGCAACCCCAAAAAGATGGGGCGTATGCTGCGCGGTATGGGCGGTATGGGGATGTAGCGCCCAAAGGCAAAGTGCAATGTAAAAGGCCGCCGCTAAGGGCGCAATTCCCCCAAAGCGCCCCCTGCGGCAAAAGCATAGAGGTTATTAGCCGGGCAACCGATTAATATACAGTAGAGAGAGTTTTGAATATTTTCGGAGGTGTACAAACAGTATGGCAGTAAAAATCAGGTTGCGTCGCATGGGCGCGAAAAAGGCGCCGTTTTATCGCATTGTGGTGGCGGACTCCCGCTTCCCCCGCGATGGCCGCTTTATTGAAGAAATTGGCTACTATGACCCCACCCGTGAGCCCAGTGTGATTGAGGTGGACGCCGAAAAGGCAAAGAAGTGGATTGCGAACGGCGCACAGCCCACCGAGACCGTGCGCACGCTTTTGAAGAAGAAAGAGGTCCTGTAACAAAGGAGAGTGCTATGCAAGAGGTGCTGATCGCGATTGCACGTGGCTTGGTAGACGACCCCGACGCCGTGCAGGTCAAGGTGGACGATTCAAACCCAAGGGAAGTCGTCTTTCACCTCATAGTGGCGGAAGAGGACAAAGGACGGGTGATTGGCCAAAAGGGCAGCAAAGCCCGTGCCATCCGTACCGTTATGAGTGCCGTTGCCTCGAAACAGGGCAAACGTGCCCGCGTGGAGATTGACTAGGTAAAATAAAACCCCGGCCAGCCCTGTTTACCAGTGCCTGGCGGGGGTTTTTGCGTGTGGTGGCCAACGCAGCAGCTATAAAACCTTCCTCGCCATCCTTGAACCCCTTTTTAGCTTAGTAGGCTATAAAGTGTTTTTTTCGCCTTCTTTTTGTGGTACAATAGGCTACACCGTATAGCACGGTAGAGAATGATAAAAAGGAGCATGAAACTATGGAAAACAAAACCGATTGCCCTATGTGCCGCGCCCACAGACATTGGGGCCTTGCCTTGCTTGTGCTTTTGGGCATTGTAAAGTTGATTTCCCTGTGTGTTGGCTTCTTTTTGGGCATGAAGTACGCCCAGCAACGCGCGGCAAAACAGTTGACCGGCCAAAACGCGGCCGATTGCTGCTGTGACAGTGGCTGCTGCGACGACGCTTGCTGCTGCGGGCAAGAGGACGAGGGCCCCGGCGAAGGTGAGAGCGTGGCCGACTGGGAGAAAGACGCGGGCGCGGTATAGCCTGTGGCAAAGAAAGCGGGATAACAGAAGGATAGATGAAAAAAGAATACCTGGAAGCGGGGGAGTTTGTAAACACCCACGGTATAGCGGGGGAGTTGCGGCTTTACCCCTGGTGTGACTCGCCCGCATTTTTAACGGATTTTAAAACCTTGTACCTGGATGCGGCGGGAAAAACGCCCCTGAGCGCCCAGGCTGTGCGGGTGCATAAAAACTTATGTATTGTAAAGCTGGGCGGGGTGGATAGCATTGAGCAGGCGCACGATTTTGTAGGCAAAACCGTGTATATCCGCCGGGGGGATGTAAATTTGGAGCCCGGCCGCTATTTTGTGCAGGATTTGCTGGGCGCCAGCGTGGTGGACGCCGACACGGCGGCAGAGTATGGCCGGGTGGCCGAGGTAAGCCACCCCGGCCACCACGATGTGTGGCGCATAGAGGGGGAAAAGGGCGAGTGGCTTTTCCCCGCGGTGGAGCCCTTTCTGGTAGAGCTGGATATTGAGGCGGGCAGGGCGCTGGTGCGCCCCATTGCGGGGATGTTTGACGAGGAGGCGCCAAAACCCTCAAAACCGCCAAAGCCCCCAAAGCCCCCCAAAAAGAGGGAAAAGGCATGATTCAAATTGATATTGCAACCCTTTTTCCTGAGATGTGCGAAAACGTGATGAATGAGAGCATCATAGGCCGCGCTCGCCGTGAGGGCAAGTTTATTTTACAGTGCCATAATATACGGGACCACACCCTCTCCAAACAAAAAAGGGTGGACGATTATACCTATGGCGGGGGGCCGGGCATGGTGATGCAGGCCGACCCCATTGCCCGCTGCCTGGATGTGATTTTGTGGCGGTACGAGGCCGCCGGGCGTTGCCGCCCCCGCATCTGCTTTATGACACCCGCAGGTAAACCCTACACCCAGAATGACGCAAAGCGCCTGGCAAAATTGCAGGGGCTGGTGCTGGTGTGCGGCCACTACGAGGGAATGGATGAGCGGGTACTGGAGCGTTATGCCGACGAGGAGATCAGCCTTGGGGATTTTGTACTTTCGGGCGGGGAGTTGGCGGCCCTTGCCGTGGCGGACAGTGTGCTGCGCCTGCAGCCGGGCGTATTAAAAAGCCCGCTTGGGTATGAGGGTGAAAGCCACTATGACGGCCTTTTAGAGTACCCCCAGTACAGCCGCCCCGAGCTGTGGCGGGGGCAAAGCGTGCCGGAGGTGCTGCTTTCGGGCCATGCGGCCAACATAAGCGCCTGGCGGCGCAGCCAGCAGATAGAGCGCACCCGTTTGCGCAGGCCGGATTTATACGAAAAACTGCGCCCCGCCCTAGAGGCCGAAGAGGCCGCGGCCAAGGGCAAAAAGAAAAAGCGGTGATTTTGGCCCTGGGAGGGTGATACCTTTTGGGCAGATACCCCAGAGGGGGGAAGCCCAGGGGGGGCTGTGTGTTTTTTGCGGGAGTGAGGGCGGACTTACCCTGACAAATGTACGCGCAGATGACCCCTGGCGCGTTGGGTTTTAATACCGATGCGGAAGGCCCTGCAAGGACAGAGATATCAATTTTTTCGATGAGACCTGACAAAAAGCACAAAAACCGGCATCGGTGTATTTACAGCATGGGGTATTCTGCTAAAAGAAGGGTAAAAAAGTTGACCTTTGCAGGCAGAAGCCTTAGAATAGTACTGTGATATCGAAAAAGGTTTTGTGATGAGAATGCCAGCTTAAATAGAGGAGAGCACAATATGTATGTAAAAGATGTTACGGTGGAAAACCAGGTGGGTTTGCACGCCCGCCCCGCCACCTTTTTTATTCAAAAAGCCAATGAGTTCAAGGCCTCCATCTGGGTGGAAAAAGAGGAGCGCCGGGTGAACGCCAAAAGCCTGCTGGGGGTTCTCTCCCTGGGTATTGTGGGCGGCACCACCATTCGGGTTATTGCCGATGGCCCCGATGAAGAAGAGGCCGTGGAGGGCTTGGTTCGGTTGGTTACCTCGGGCTTTAGCGAGTAAGTTTTGCCTGTGGCGGCGCTGCCCGTTTTTTTGGGTAGCGCTTTTTTATTAGTATTTTTTTAGCCTAAATTCGTGCGCTATATTTGGTTTACTTGCTGTACAATTTTGTTATACAGGCCGTATGCAGCGGTGCGGCGAAGGAGCGGGCTTTGACCAAGGCGGAACTGCACAAAAAGGCGCTGCGGCTGCCCAAACTGCCCGGCGTGTATATCATACGCGATAAAACGGGCCTCATCATTTATATAGGCAAGGCAAAAAGCCTGTTTAGCCGGGTGGGGCAGTATTTCCGCGCCGGGGTGCCGCACGACGAAAAAACCGAGCGGATGATTGCCGCCGCCTATGACTTTGAAACCATTGTTACAGGCAGCGAGTACGAGGCCCTGGTGCTGGAATGCAGCCAGATTAAAACCCACAAGCCCAAGTACAATATTCTGCTGAAAGACGACAAGGGCTACAGTTACATCAAGGTGACGCGCGGGCTTTGGCCCCGCATTTCGGCCGAGTTGCAGCGCGGGGAGGAGGATGCCGAGTACATTGGGCCCTACCTTTCCAGCTTTGCGGTGCGCCAGATGGTGCAAACCGCGCAGGACTGTTTTTTGTTGCCGCGCTGCGCCCGCCGTTTCCCCCAGGATTTTGGCAAGGGGCGGCCCTGCCTGTACAGCCATATAGGCAAATGTATGGCGGTTTGCAGCGGCAAGATACCCCAAAAGGACTATGCGGCGGCTGTGGAAAATGCCGTGAAAATGGTGAAAAGCGGCCAGGGGGAGATTGTGGCCCTGCTGGAAGGGCAGATGGCGGCGGCGGCCGAGAGCCTGGAGTTTGAGCGCGCGGCGCTGCTGCGCAACCAGATACGGGCCATCAGCAAAGTTTCGGCAGGGCAAACGGTGGTGCGCGAGGGGGAGAAAAACCAGGACGTTATTGCGTTTGCCCAGGGCCCGGCGGCGGTGTGCGCAGCCATTTTGCGCTTCCGCGAGGGGGCCTTGGCCGACAAAAAGGAATTTTTGTTTGAGGGGCCGCAGGAACTGGACGCTTTGCGGGAGGAGTTTTTGCCCCAGTACTACCTGGACGGGGCGGAGGAGCTGCCCAAAACCATAGCTGTGGATAACCCACTGCCCGGCCAGGAACTGCTGGAACGGCTGCTTTGCGAAAGCCTTGGGCAGAAGGTGCGCATTTATACACCGGAGCGTGGCGACAACCGGCGGCTGGTGGAGATGGCCTACGTGAACGCCATGGAGCGCCTGGCCCAGGAGAGCGGGCGCACCAGCCGGGAGGAAAAGGCCCTGGATGAATTGGCTGGGCTGCTTGGCCTGGAAGCGCCCCCCGCCGTGATAGAGAGCTATGATATCTCGAACTGGGGGGAGGGCACAAGCGTTTGCGGCATGGTGGTGTTTGAAAATGGACGGCCTAAAAAAGCGGGATATCGCCGGTTTAAAATAAAAAGCGTGGCCGCTACCGACGATTACGCCAGTATGGCCGAGGCGCTTTTGCGCCGCGCCGCCGAATATGACGCCGGGGCCAAGGGGCAGTTTGGTGTAAAGCCCGACCTGATTTTGCTGGACGGCGGCCTGGGCCAGGTGAGCGCCGGGGTAAAGAGCCTTGCGGGCACCGGCCTTGCGGAGGTGCCGGTGTTTGGCATGGTGAAGGACAACCGCCACCGCACCCGCGGCATTGTGGCGGTGGGCGGTGGCGAGATAGCCCTGGCGCTGCACCGGGGGGTGTTTCCCTTTGTAACCCGCATTCAGGATGAGGTGCATCGGTTTTCGATTGAATACCAGCGGAAAAATGCAAAAAACAAGGCCTTTGCCTCCACCCTAACGGGGATTAAAGGCGTGGGGCCCGCAACGGGCAAGGCTTTGATGGCCCATTTTAAAACGCTGAAAGCCATTGCCGCCGCCAGCGAGGCGGAACTGGCCGGGGTGAAAGGGGTAAACCGGGCGGCCGCAAAGGCCGTGTACAGCCATTACCATAACTGATTTTTGCTAGACGATACCGCATTGTTTTGCCCTGTGCGCATTTGTGCGGCGTTGCCATAAACAAGCCAGGAGGCGTAAAATGATGAGACTGATGTACAGAGGGATGGACGGACGCATACGCGTTGCAGAGGCCAACCGCGTGAAATTTTTGGAGGATGGCTTTAAACGCACCGACAAAATTGACGAGCGCAGCGACGAGATTACCGGGCCGGTGATTGTGGCCCATGTGTACCGTAGCAAGGGCGGCAAACGCATCACCGTTACCGTGCCGGACAACTATGACATGGCGACGGCCCGCACCCAGCTTTTGGAGAAGGGATATTTGGACATAAGCGAATACACTGTGCGGATGGAAAACCTGTACTAAAGGGTACTGGGTGGAAGGTATTTCAACACCCCTTAGAGGATTGCGTCTTTTTCCTTTGGGCAACTTATGCAGCGCCTGTTTTTTCCTGTATTTATGCGCTACAGTTTGTTCAAATGCTGTAAATGGGCCGGGTTTGACAAAAACCCGGCCAAGACGCATAATAAAGCCAGCCACAGCTTAACGGCTTTTGGGCTTTGCCGCAAGGCGCCAAGGGGCCGAAAAAGGGGGCTTTTTATGCGAATTATTGCCGGAGAGTGCCGGGGCGTTAAGCTTGCCACACTGCCGGGGCAGGCCACCCGCCCCACGCTGGAGCGTGTGAAAGAGGGGCTTTTTAGTGCCATACAACCCTGGCTACCCGGCGCTGCGGTTTTAGAACTGTATGCGGGCAGCGGCCAGCTTGGGCTTGAGGCCCTTTCCCGCGGGGGAGCGTTTTGCACCTTTGTGGAAAGCGGCAAAGAGGCCGCGGCGCTGATACGCCAAAACGCCCAAACGGCGGGCCTTAGCCCCCGCTGCCGGGTGCTGCAAACCATGGCCGAAACCTTTGTGGCGGGCTGTAAGCAGCAGTTCGATATCATTTTGCTGGACCCCCCGTTTGAAAGTGCCGCCCTGCCGGGGCTATTGCCTCCACTGGGCGCTTTGTGCAGGCCGGGCGCGCTGGTGCTGTGCGAAACCGGCGTGGGGCAAACCCTGCCCGAAGAGGCGGGGGGGCTACAGTTACAAAAGCAATACCGCTATGGCAGCGTGCGGCTTTGGCGCTACCGTATGCCGGGGGAGGAAGCGCCCCCCCGGTGAAGACGGCAGGGCTTAAACATCGTTATTTTGGGAGGACGCGCATGCGCACCGCAATTTGCCCCGGTAGTTATGACCCCGTTACCAACGGCCACATCAACATTATTGAACGCAGCTGCCAACTGTTTGATAAGGTGGTGGTGGTGGTTTTGGTAAACCCCGATAAAAAGACGGTGTTTACCCGCCAGGAACGGGTGGAACTTTTGAAGATTGCCCTTGGAGATTTGCCCAATGTTGAGGTGGATACCTGCGAGTGCCTGGTGGCCGAATATGCCCGCAAACACGGGGCCACGGCACTGGTAAAGGGCCTGCGGGCTGTTTCAGACTTTGAGTATGAATTTCAAATGGCGCTGATGAACAAAAAATTGAACCGGGAACTGGAGACCATCTTTGTTACCACAGAGATGCAAAACATGTTTCTCTCCTCCAGCGCGGTGCGGGAATTGGCGCGGTACGGCCGCTCGCTAAAAGGGTTTGTACCAGAGGAAATTGAACCCATGATTTTGCAGCGCCTGGCCGACCCCCGCCATGCAAGCGGTTGCCAGGAATAAACGGGCTTTACCATTTGATAGGCCTAGAAACCAGCGTACGAAGGGAGAGCCAGATGAATATTGACGATTTACTAGACTTGATGGACGAGACATTGGAGGACGCTTTTACGGTGCCGCTTTCGGGCAAGAGGATGGTGGACGCCGAAAAACTGCGGGATATCATTGATGATATCCGCCTGAATATGCCCACCGAGATACGCCAGGCCAAAGCCATTGTGCAGGACCGCGCCGAGATTGTAGAGGGCGCGCGGCGGGAGGCGGAGGCCATCATCCGCAAGGCGGAGGAACGCGCCAAGGCCATTGTGAGCCAGCAGGAGATTGTAAAGCAGAGCGAGCAGCGCGCCGCCGATATTATGCGGGTTGCCAACCAGGGCGCCAAGGAGATGCGCGCCTCGGTAACCAATTACTGCGAGAATATTTTGCACCAGGCCGAGGAACAGCTTGTGAAAAGTGTGGGGGAAGTGAAGAACGTGCGCAGCTCCATACGGCATAAGGACCGCGGGCGTGGCTAGTAGTTCACCAAGATTAAACTGAGGCATGGCATACAAGTATTATTTCGCA